>JAYUGD010000628.1:0-12432 GCA_043767785.1 Zavarzinella sp.
TCGAATATCACAACCGTGTCCACGCCCGCCCGTACCGCTGGACATACAACGGCCGCCCATTGGCCGCGTGAATCTGGGCAATCAAGCATGACGATGGCAGCGGGATTCGGTCGGGCACATCTAGTTGCATTTGGGCATTGACTCACGCTCCACTCCGAAACGCCGCGGCGCGGCGAAACGGGTCACTCCGGGCGGCATTTTGTCTTTCCCAACTCCTTACCCACAATTTTCTTGCGTCGATCTGATCGGCCTGCTAGCGTAAACATCTCAGAACCGCCCGACGGCGGCGAATTACCCTCCGACTCGACTTGCCGACGGGAGGAGAACTCAATGAACACCTTGTTTTTGGTCTGCGCCGGCGCCGGCGGGACCCTGATTGTCTGCCAGTTTCTGCTGAGCCTACTCGGCGTCGGCGGCGATCATCACGGCTTTGGCGGAGACCACGGCGGCCACGACTCGGGCCACGGCGGGGACCACGAGACCCACGCGGAAAACTGGTTCCTCGGCCTGTTGACCTTCAAGACCGTCAGTACGGCCATCACCTTCTTCGGCCTCGGCGGCCTGACCGCCCAATACTACGACCTCCCCCCGACCAGCGTCCTCATCGCGGCCGTGCTGTCCGGCCTGTCGGCCTTCTACCTCGTCGCCATGGTGATGAAGGGGATGGCCAAACTCAAGTCCGACGGCACGGTGAACATCGACGCCGCCGTCGGCCAGCACGGCACGGTCTACCTGCGAATCCCCGGCTTCAAGGCCGGCCCCGGCAAGGTGACGCTGAACCTGCAAAACCGCACCGTGGAACTGGAGGCCGTCACCTTCGGCCCGGAACTGCCGACCGGGACGCCGATCACGGTCCGCGAGGTGTTGGAAGGCGGGATCGTGGAAGTCGTGGCCCGGACCAGCGAAGCCGAACAACCGATCACATCTACCGAGGGTAAATAATGGCCGCGTTTCTCTTCGCCCAAGCCGGCACGGACAGTTTGCCGTGGCCGCTCATCACGGCCGGGGTGGCCGGGGTGGTGCTGTTCAGCTTCATCCTGTTGCTGGCGAACCGCTACAAGCGGTGCCCGAGCAACCGGGTGCTGGTGATCTTCGGGAAGACCTCCGGCGGCAACGCGGCCAAGTGCGTCCACGGCGGGGCGGCGTTCGTCGTCCCGTTGATCCAAGACTTCGCCTACCTCAGTCTCGAACCGATCCAGATCGAAGTGCCCCTCAAGGGCGCGCTCTCGATGGAGAACATCCGCGTCAACGTCCCCAGCGTGTTCACCGTTGCCATCGGCACGGACGCGGAGACGATGCAGAACGCCGCCATCCGCCTCCTGGGCCTCGACACGATGCACCAGAAGCAGCAGGCGGCCGACATCATCTTCGGGCAACTGCGGCAAGTCATCGCCTCCATGCGGATCGAGGACATCAACCGCGACCGCGACAAGTTCTTGGAGAGCATCCTCAAGTCCCTCGAACCCGAGTTGAAGAAGATCGGCCTCGTGCTGATTAACGTCAACATCACCGACATCACGGACGAGTCCGGGTACATCGAAGCTATCGGCCGCAAGGCGGCGGCCCAGGCCGTGCAGCAGGCGCTGATCGACGTGGCCGAGCAGGAGAAGAAGGGGCAAATCGGCATCGCGGAGGCCGAGCGGGAGCGGTCGATCTCGGTCTCAACGGCCACGAAATTGCGGGAGATCGGCACCCGGGAGTCGGTCCGCGACCAGGCGATTGCCTTGGCCCAAATGGACAAGCAGCGCGTGGTCGGCGAGCAGACGGCGCTCCTCGAACAGACGACGCTCATTAAGGAGTCGCAACGGCTGCAAGCCATCAAGATGGCCGAACTCGACCGCGACCAAAAGGTCGGGGAGCAGAAGGCCGCGTTCGAGCGGGAAGCCTCGGTCGCGGAAGCCGACCGGGAGAAGCGCATCCGGCAGGCCGACGCCAACGCGAAGGCGACGGCCGGCGAAGCCCTGTCGCAGGCCATCATCGCCAACGCCCAAGCCGAACTGGCGGTGAAGAAGGCCGAGGCGTACCAGATTTCCGAGACGAAGAAGCGGGAGGCGGAAGCCGCCGTGCTGGAGGCCCAGAACCGGGCGATGGCGAAGGCGGCCATTGCCGACGCCGAGAAGGTGGAAGCCGAGCAGCGGGCGATCTTGGAAGCCCCTGCCAAGGCCGAGAAGGCGAAGCTGATCGTGGAGGCCGAGGCCGCCGCCGAGAAGACCCGGCTGGACGCCCAAGCCCAAGCCGGCGCCATCTACGCCAAGTTGGAAGCCGAGGCCCGCGGGCAGTACGAAATCCTCGCCAAGAAGGGGGAAGGGTTGAAAAAGATCATCGAGGCGTGCGGCTCCTCGCAGGCCGCCTTCCAAATGATGATGCTCGAACACATGGACGCCCTGACGCAGGCGTCGGCCACCGCCATCTCGAACATCAAGTTCGACAAGATCGTGGTCTGGGAGAACGGCGGCAACGGCTCCGGCAACTCCAACACCAGCGACTTCCTCAAAAGCATGGCGCGCTCGCTGCCGCCCATGCTGCAAGTGATGCGCGACATCGGCGGCATCGAAGTGCCCGAGTTCCTGGCCAAGCTGCAGGGCGAAGAGCCGCTGACGACAACAGTAGATACCAAGGTGAACGGGAAGGCGTGAGTTTTTTCTCGGCCGCCAAATCCTCACAACCCGCCCGCCCGCCCGCCCTGTCAAGATTTTCCGGTCCCGAAGACCGTGCGGCCGCCCGCCCGGTGCCTTATGATGGCACGGACGACGGAACTTCTCTCCGGGGCGCGGGTTATGCGTTGGACTTCCTTGGCCTGCCTGATCGGCGCTCTTTCCCTGACCGTCCCGGCCGGCGCGGCCGACCGGACGTTTCCCGGCTTGAAATACCGCGCCATCGGGCCGTTCGTCGGCGGGCGAGTGACATTGGTCGTGGCCGTGCCGGGCGACCCGCTCACTTATTATGTGGCGGCGGCCGGCGGCGGCGTCTGGAAATCCGAGGACGGCGGCCTGAACTTTAAGCCGGTCTTCGACGGCCAGCCCGCGTCCGTGATCGGGGCCATTGCCGTCGCCCCGTCGGACAAGAACGTGGTGTACGTCGGGGCCGAGACCGGCATTCACCGCTCCGCGGACGGCGGGAAGCGGTGGAAACACGTCTGGAACGAGGCCGGACAGATTTCCCAATTGGCGGTCGATCCGGCGAACGCGGAGGTTGCCTTCGCGGCCGTCGCCGGGCACACCTACGGGCCGAACAAAGAACGCGGCGTCTACCGCACCCGCGACGGCGGCAAGACGTGGGTCCGCGTGCTGTTCAAGGACGTGGACACCGGGGCAATAGTCGTTGTCATCGACCCTGAGAATCCGCGCGTCGTCCGGGCAAGGCTCCAGCGCGTCAGCCGCAAGCCGTGGGAGACGGTGACGGGCAAGCCTTCCACGCACGTCTCCCGCGACGGCGGGGACACCTGGGCAGCCGCCACGGAGGAAGACTACCTCGCCCTTGAACAGCCGGAGATTAAGCCGTCGGCCGTGAACCCCCGGCTGCCGCTCGGCGAATTTCCCCATGTGGCGGCCGACAGCGCCGTGCCGTACCGCGTGCTGGGGGCCGGCGTGTCCGGCGACGGCCGGGCGGCCGCGGACTGGTTTGCCGTGGGCGGCGACGGCTTCGCCGTGCCGGACCCGTTAGACCCGGCCCTCGTGTACTCAGGCGGGCCGGACGGAAAATTGTTCCGCTACGACCACCGCACGCGGCAGGCGCGCGACGTGAGTGTCGTCACCATCGAAGACGGCAAATACCGCTTCGCCGCCGTCGCCCCAATCCTCGTTTCAAAGCACGACCCGAAGACGCTGTACCACGCGGGTAACGTGGTGTTCCGCAGCACGACCGGCGGGCAGACGTGGGACAAAGTCAGCGGCGACCTGACGCGCAACGACAAGAACAAGACGGCCAACGGGTACGGCGCCCTCACCGTGTTGAGCGAGTCGCCGGCCAACAAAAAAGTGCTGTGGGCCGGCAGCGACGACGGGCTGATCCACCTGTCCCAAGACGCGGCGTACACATGGAAAAGTGTCACGCCCGGCCTCGCCGACCTGCCGGACTGGGCGCGCGTCAGCGGCATCGAACCCTCGCCGCACGACGAGGCGACGGCCTACGCCGCCGCCGACGCCCGCACGCTGGACGACCTCAAGCCGCACCTGTGGAAGACGACCGACTTCGGGGACACGTGGACGCGCATTAGCGGCGGGCTGCCGGCCGGCGAATCCGTCCTCGTCGTGCGGGCCGACCCGAAGAAGAAGGGCCTGCTGTACGCCGGCACCAGCCGCGGCGTGTGGGTCTCCGCGAACGACGGCAAGGCGTGGCGACCGTTGAAGCTGAACATGCCCACGGTGGCCGTCGGCGACTTGGCAGTGAAGGACGACGATTTGATCGTCGGGACACTTGGGCGAGGCGTCTACATTCTGGACGATCTGACGCCGCTCCGCGAATGGGCGCCGGCCATCGCCGACAAGCCTGCCCACCTGTTCACCCCGTTGCCGGCCGTGCGGTGGTCTCAGCGTCAGAACGAGCCGGGTTTCCAAGAAAAAGGGAAGGGCGAGACCGCCCCGACCGGGGCCGTCTTGAGCTATTACCTGAAAACTGCGGCCAAGAAGGCCATTGTCCTCGACGTGTATGATGCCAACAGCAAGCGGATTGCGACGGTCGTGGGGAAGGAGTCGGCCGTCGCGGGGGTGAATCGCTTCCTTTGGGACTTGCGGCACGACGGGGCCAAGCCGCTCAACGCCCAGACGCCGGGCGAGCGCGGCCCGCTGGTCGCCCCCGGAATGTACACGGTGAAGCTGATCGCGGACGGCCGGCCGCTCACTTCAACACTGGAAGTGCGGATGGACCCGCGGGTGACGGAGCCGCGGGGCGTTTCCACCCTGAAACTCCCGCCGCAACTGATCCCGGTGCCGCCGCGGGCCGCCACCCCGGAGGAAATCGCCCGGCTGGAGAAGACGCCGTGGCTCTACCGCCGCAACGCCCTCGACGTGGTGGTTGAAGAGGCGAAGGAGCAGGAACAGTTCGGCTTGAAGGTGCGCGACGAGATCGGCAACGCCGCGAGTCTCATGGAAGAACTGGGGTTGGTGCGCCGGCAAATCGAATTGCATCAAGAACTGCTCGGCCGGGCGCCGAAAGCGAAGATGGTTCTCAAGAGGGAGCGGGCCGTGGCCGCCCGCATCAACGCCGTGGAAGCCCGGCTGACGGCCGGCCGGGGAATCCGGGCCAAGCTCGCCCGCTTGCTGGTTGCCGTGACGACCGGGGACGGCCCACCGACCGCGAGCCAACGGCAACTGGCCGAGGAGTTGGAACAGGCCGTGGCCGAGGCGCGGGCCGAGTGGGGCCGGGTAATCGCGGACGACCTCCCGCCCCTGAACGATTTGGCGCGGCAACAGAACACCCCTATGATCTGGATACCGTCGGGGAAGTAGGGGGAACGACTGTTTAGCCGCGACGCTCCGCTTCGGAGCGGAGCGCGGCTTTAAACCTAAAGGCAACTAACCACAGAGTCACGGAGGACACGGAGAAAACAAAACCGAGAAATGGCATTTTAAGGGAATACTTCTCCGCGGCATTTCTCTTCTCTGTGTCCTCTGTGCCTCTGTGGTTAGTCGGCTTGATTAAGAGCCTGCGGGTGTAAACTCGATTGGGATTCAACTAAGGACTGCCGCGTGGCGAAAGCACCGACGATGCCCATGGACGCCAACACCCCCCGCCTGCCCGCCACGCCCGAGGAGTACTGCTCCCGCGGCATGGACCGGCTGGAGGCCGGCGACGTGCGCGACGCCATCGACGATTTCACGCAGGCCATCAAGCTGCGGCCGGACATCGCCGCCGGCTACCGCTTCCGGGCGATGGCCCACGCCGAACTCGGCAACGTCCCGCGCGCCATCGCCGACCTCGACCAAGCCATCCGCCTCAAGCCGGACGACATCCAAGCCCTGCTGAACCGCGGCACCTTCTTCCTGCGCCAGAAGCAGTACGACGAGGCCTTGGCCGACTGCAACCGCGCCTTGGCCATCGACGCCGCCCGGGCCGACCTGATCGCCCTGCGCGGCCGTGTCAATGAGGCCCGCGGCGCTTCCGAGATGGCGGACGCGGACTTCTCCGCGGCCATCGAGATGGACCCCGGCCACGCGGCCGAATATTTGGTCTGGCGCGGCGACCTGCGCCTGAAGTCGGACGAGTTGGTCGCCGCCATCGACGACTTCGACGCGGCCCTGCGCATCAACGACGCCAACGTGTACGCCCTCAGCCGGCGGGCCAGCGCCCACTGGGCCAACCACGACCTCGACGCCGCCCTGCGCGACTTCACGCGGGCGGTGGACTTGGACGTCGATTGGGTGTGGGTGCGCAACGGTCGCGGCCTAGTGCTGCACGACCTCGGCAAGTACGACGCGGCCCTGGCGGACTTCGACAAGGCACTGGAACTCGACCACGGCCACGGCCCGACGTTCGAGTACCGCTTCGAGACGCTGCACAAGCTCGGCCGCAAGGACGACGTCATGGCCGCCTTGAACGAGGCGATCAAGCGGAACCCGGAAAGCCCCCGGCTGTTCAACCGCCGGGCGATGATGCACTACTTCAACCGCGAGTACCCGAAGGCCGTCCGGGACCACACCGCCGCCCTCAAGTGCGACCCGGCGAACGCGACGACGTTCAACTACTTGGGCTGGGTCTGGGCCACCGCCCCGGACCCGACGGTGCGCAACGGCCGCCGGGCCTTGGAGTGCGCCACCCGCGCCTGCGAACTGACCGAGTGGCAAACCCCCGGCTTCTTGGACACGCTCGCCGCCGCCCACGCCGAGGTCGGCAACTTCCCGGAAGCCGAGAAGTGGGCCGACCGCGCCCACGACGTGGCCGAAGACGACAAGACACGGAATGAGTACGCCGCCCGCGCCGAGCAGTACCGCAACCGGACGCCGCTGCGCGTGAACCCGGCCGACTTGGAGGGGTGAGCGGGCATCGGCCAAAAGAGTGGCAAGAAGTGCTGGTCGTCGGTCTTCCGGCCTGAAGGGCCGCTTAACATAGCCCAGCCCAAAAGGGCTGGGTAACACGCCGCGCGACGGCCTCGGTCTGAAGGACCGATTAAACGTTGGGCCCGTCGTTGGAAATTGCGTCAGGGGCAATCGCCGCAGAGGTAGGCCGTTAATCGGTCCTTCAGACCGAAAAACCATTTGCACCTCTAGCCCAGCCCTTTCGGGCTGGGCTATGTTAAACGGCCCTTCAGGCCGAAAAACCATTCGATGCGTGCCGAACTTTGTAAGAAGGCAAGTCAATGAGCGCTCAACCCACGCTGCCGATTCAACTCGGCTCACGAGTCCGCTTTGTTGATCTGCCGAATCTCACTGGCAAGGTCGTGGAGTTTCGCGGGCCTCTCGGACCGAAGGGCGTCGAAATCTATCGAATCCGATTCCTGAACCGGCCGTACAAGTCCTACGTCGAAGTTCGTGGCGATCAAATTGAGGTGCTCCCGCCCAAGAGTTGAGGCGGTCACTCCTCCGCCGCCCACTTCCCGGCCCCCAGCGTCGCGGGCGGGATCACGCCGACCAACTTCGCTTGTGGGGCGCCCATCCGGGCCGGTAGAATCGTCTGAAAAGTGAGCCGTTGACTATGCGTGTGGCGAGCGAGAATTTTCCCATGACCTACGAGACCATCAAGTCGGAACTCATCCAGACGGCCAAGCGGGCGTCGGACCGGGGGCCGGGGTGGGCGCAAGAAAGCGTCGTCCTCCGCGAAATGCGCGACAAAGTGAACGGCCAGAACCAATTGGACCTCGACGCCGAACAAATGGTCTTGGAGGGGTGACCATGCAGTTTCCCCGCATCACCCACAACCCGGCCGTCATGGGCGGCAAGCCGTGCATCCGCGGCCTGCGGGTGACCGTCGGCACCGTTCTCGGCCTGCTCGCGTCCGGCCACTCGCGCGAGCGAATCCTCCAAGCGTACCCCTACTTGGAACCCGAGGACATCGACGCCGCCTTGGGTTACGCGGCGTGGCGGCTGGAAGAGCGGGAAGAAACGCTGGTCGTCGCGTGAGCGTGCCGCTGCTCATCGACATGAACCTGTCCGTGGAGTGGATCGCGGAACTCGCGCGCCACGGTTGGGCCGCCGTCCATTGGTCGATGATCGGCGACCCCTCGGCGGAAGACGCGACCATCATGGCGTGGGCTCTCGCCAATCAACACGCGGTTTTCACGCACGACTTGGATTTTGGAACCATGTTGGCCTTGACGCACGCGACTGGGCCAAGCGTGTTGCAGGTCCGTGGGCGAAATGTCCTCCCCGAACATCTCGGGCCTGTGGTGGTGGCGGCCTTAAATCAACACGCCGCCGCGTTGCAGGCCGGGGCGTTGCTGGTCGTCGACGAGAAAAAATCCCGCGTGCGGGTTTTGCCGTTGCAAGTGAAGTCGGCAGGAATCTCGCACAATTCTTTTCAGGAACTGGCAATGCCGTCAACCGCCTTCGTTCATTGGAATGAGGTGGATTAACCCATGAGCAGTCAGCCGGCCCTGCCGATTCAACTTGGCTCACGAGTCCGCTTCGTTGATCTGCCGAATCTCACCGGCAAGGTCGTGGAGTTCCGCGGGCCGTTGGGGCCGAAGGGCGTCGAAATCTATCGGATCCGGTTCCTGAATCGGCCGTACAAGTCCTACGTCGAAGTCCGCGGCGATCAAATTGAGGTGCTCCCGCCCAAGAGTTGAGGCGGTCACTCTTTCGCCACCCATTTCCCGAACCCCTTCGACTCCGTCGCCTGCTCCCCCTTCTCCGTCAACACGACAATCAGCGTCGCGGCCCCGGCGATCTTGTCGATCGCCGCCAGCGCCTTCTCGGCGGGCAGGATGCTGGCCATTTTGGTGAGGCTGTCGGCCTCGATGCCGCGACGGGCGATCACGGTGACGCTGCGGCGGCCGGTCAGCCCCAAGCCGGTCTTCGGGTCGGCGATGTGGGAGTAGCGCACGCCGGCGATTTCCACGAACTGGATTTCGTCCCCGGACGTGGAGATCGCCGCGTTTTTGAGCCAGACATACCGAGGCTCGGTAGTCGAGCCGGGCAGGCGGCCGATGGCCACCTTCCAGCCCTGGCGATCCGGAGGGGCGTCGCTGACGGCGATGTCCCCGCTGGCGGCGACCAGCGCCCGCATGATGCCGTGCTTGGCGATGACCTTCAGGCACTCGTCGGCCGCGAAGCCCTTGGCGATGCCGCCGAGGTCGAGTTGCATCCCGGCCACGGTCAGGTTCACCGTCTTCGCCTTCCCGTCGAGTTCCATCTTGCGGTAGCCGACGCGGGAGAGGGCTTCCTTCAACACGTCCGGGTCCGGCAGTCGGCGGTCCTTGCGGGCTTGGCGCCAAAGCTTCACCACCGGGCCGATGGTCACGTCGAAGGAGCCGTCGGACAGGGCCGACACCTCTTGGGCCTTGGCCAGCACGGCGAACAAGTCGTCCGACACGTTCACTGGGCCGGCCGGGGTCTTGGCGCTCTTGGCGCACAGTTTGGACAGTTCGCTGTCCGCCGAATAATCGCTCATCGTGCGGTTCAGGTCGGCGACGCGGGCGAACGCTTCTTTCGCGGCCGCGTCGGCCGTCGCCCGGTCCTTGGCGTACACCACGACGCGGAATTTCGTCCCCATGTGAGGCTCTTCAAATTCAAATCTTGCCGGGTCTTCGGCCCGGCCCGTTGAAATCCCGAGCAGTCCCGTAAGAAGAATGACGGCGGGTCGCATAGAATAAACTCCTCTAAAATCAGTCTACACGGCAAGACACCCCCGGCGCCCGCCCGACAGGAGACCATACCCCAATGACGTACCGAATTCCCTTGGGCGCCGCATTCGTGCTGGGCGGTCTGATGGCGGCCGCCGCCGTCGGCGACCCGGCCCCGGCCAAGCCGGCCGCCGGCCACATCAACTACACCGAGACGCTCCCCGCCCCGGACGGCGGCAAGGTCTCCTTCGACATGGTCGCCGTCCCCGGCGGCGACTTCCTGATGGGCAGCCCGGCGGACGACCCCGACCGCAAGCCGGACGAAGGCCCGCAGGTGAAGGTGAAGATCAAGCCGTTCTGGATGGCCAAGTGCGAAATCACGTGGGACGAGTTCGACCTGTACTTCCGGCTCAACAACCCGGAACTGCTGACCGACGAGGCCGAGAAGAAGAAGGCCCTGGCCCGGAAACTCGACCCGACCAGCCCGGACGCCGTCTCCAAGCCGACCACGCCCTACGTGGACGAGACGTACAATCACGAGCGAGAGAAGCACCCGGCCATCTGCATGACGCACCACGCGGCCATGAAGTACTGCGAGTGGCTCTCCAAGAAGACCGGCAAGACCTACCGCCTGCCGACCGAGGCCGAGTGGGAGTACGCCGCCCGCGCCGGGACGACCAGCCCCTACGGCATCCCGAAGGACGCCAAGCTCGAAGACTACGCCTGGTTCAAGGCCAACTCCCCGGACGAGACGCACCCGCGCGGCACCACCCACCCCGGCGGCGAGAAGAAGCCGAACGCCTGGGGCCTGTGCGACATGCAGGGCAACGTCCTGGAGTGGTGCTTAGACCACTATGTGCCCGACGCCTACACCCGCTTCGCCGCCAACGCCAAAGACGGCTTTACCCTCGGCCCGGTCTTCAAGCCGACTGAGAACAAATGGTATCACGTCGCCCGCGGCGGCCACTTCAAGAGCGACTCGTTGAAGGACCTGCGCGTCACCGCCCGCACCCGGTCGGACAAGCTCTGGATGAAGGCCGACCCGCAGGAGCCGCAAAGCATCTGGTGGCTGACGAACTTCGACATCGTCGGCTTCCGCATCGTCCGCCCCGTCGAGGACGACGACTTGAAGGGCCTCACGTCCAAAGTCGTCAAGGAAAACGACCAGACGTTTAGCATTAAGTGAACAGCCAAGACTCACCACAAAGGCACAAAGGTCACACGAAGATTCACCAAGAAGACGTATAAAATTCTTCCTCTGTGTTTCTTTGTGTGGCCTTTGTGCCTTTGTGCCTTTGTGCCTTTGTGGTGAATGCCTTTCTTCCCCGAATCTCTTTTAAGGACTCTCCGAAATGGCAGACATGAACCGACGGGACTTCGTGGCGACCGGGGCGATTGCCGCCGGCGCCTATGTGGCAATGACCGCGGGCGGCGTGTACGCGGCCGGCAGCGAGAACATCAAGGTCGGGCTGATCGGGTGCGGGGGCCGCGGGACCGGGGCCGCCCAGAACATCCTGGAGGCCGACCCGAACGTGCAGATCACCGCCTTGGGCGACGCCTTTGAAGGCAACGTCAAGGGCGCCCTCGCCACGCTGAAGCGCAAAGACAAGCGCGTGACGGCCACGCCGGAAACCGCCTTCCACGGCCTCGACGCCTACGAGAAGGTGTTGAAGGCCGACGTGGACCTCGTGATCTTGGCCACGCCCCCCGGCTTCCGGCCGTACCACCTGGAAGCCGCCATTGAGGCCGGCAAGCACATCTTCTGCGAAAAGCCGGTGGCCGTGGACGTGACCGGCATCCGCAAGGTGCTGGGCCTCGTCGAGAAGGCCAAGGCCAAGAACCTCGCCGTCGTCGCCGGCACCCAGCGCCGGCACCAGACCGGCTACTTGGAAACCATCAAGCAACTCCACGACGGCGCCATCGGCGAGATCACCTCCGGCCGGGCGTACTGGAACGGCAACGGCATCTGGTTCCGCGACCGCCAGCCGGGCATGACCGACGCCCAGTACCAGCTCAACAACTGGTACCACTTCAATTGGCTGTGCGGGGACCACATCACCGAGCAGCACGTCCACAACCTGGACGTGATGAACTGGGTCCTGAAGAGCCACCCGATCAAGGCCAACGGCATGGGCGGCCGCAGCAACCGCAAGGTCGGCCCGGCCAACGAAGTCGGCCACATCTTCGACCACTTCTCCGTCGAGTTCGAGTACCCGAACGGCGTGATCGTCCAGAGCTTCTGCCGCCAGATCGAAGGGTGCGCCAACAACATCTCCGAGGCCGTCGTCGGCACCAAGGGGAAGTGCAACGTCGGCGGGTACACCATCAACGGCAAGTACCTGCTGGACGGCAAGCAGGACAACGCTCCTTACGTGCAAGAACACGCCGACCTGCTCAAGAGCATCCGCGATGGCAAGCCGCTCAACGAGTTGGAGACCGTGACGATCAGCACCATGACGTCCATCTTCGGCCGCATGGCCGCCTACTCCGGCAAGACGCTGGACTGGAACAAAGTGATGAAGGAAGCCAAGGAAGACACCTTCCCGAAGAACCTCACGCTGCAGTCCGAACTGCCGGTGTCCCCGGTCCCGGTCGTCGGCAAGACGAACTACTTCGGCACGGCGGGCTGACCGACGAAAGGCCCCCTCACCCCCCGGCCCCCTCTCCGCGGCGGAGAGGGGGACCAAGTGGGCGGTCGGCTTCTTGGTTTGGTCCCC
>JAYUGD010000629.1:0-1540 GCA_043767785.1 Zavarzinella sp.
CGCTCCGAAGACTCCGCGTCGCGGCTAACAAGGCGGGCGACAATTACGTCTCCACTTCCCGTGCCGCCGGCAACCCCGCCGGCAGCGGGTGAACCGCCGGGTGCAGGGCGTGGGCGACGATTTCCAGGCTGTCCACGAGGCGCGGGCCGGGGCGGCTGAAATAGGCGTTGCCGTCCATGACGTAGACGCGGCCGGTTTGCACGGCCGGCAAGTCGGCCCAGCCGGAACGAGTTCTCAACGACGGCAGGTCGAGGAGCGTGCGCTCCGTGGTGAAGCCGCAGCAGGCGATCAGCAGCACGTCGGGTTTCGCGGCGACCACTTCTTCCCACGCCAGCGTCCGCGACGGCCGGCCGGCGCGGCCGAGCATCTCTTCCCCGCCGGCCATCTGAATCAGTTCCGGCGTCCAGTGGCCCGAACTGAACGGCGGGTCGAGCCATTCCAGAAGGACGACACGCGGCTTGACAAGGACGCCCGCTGACCGATTCGCCACCGCCGTGATGCGTTGTCGAAGCCGGTTGACGACCGCGACGCCACGGTCAGGCACGCCGGCCGCGGCGGCGACGGTCTGGATGCTCTCCAGCACGCCGGCCACGGAGACCGGCTCCAAGTTCACGACGCGCGGGCGGCCCGGCAACCGGCCGGCGGCGGCCGTCACCTCGGCCTCGGCCACGGCGCACACGTCGCACAGGGCTTGCGTGACGATCACGTCCGGGGCGAGCCGTTCCAGCGTCGGCACGTCGAGCGAGTACAGCGCCCGCTGCGTCTTGAGGCGGTCCCGCACGAGGGCGTCGATGTCGGCGCTGGCCGCGTCGTGCGGGATCAGCGTTTTCGTGACTTTGGGCAAATGCTTCACGAATGGCGGGTGGTCGCACTCGTGCGTCACGCCGACGAGGTGGCCGCCCAGCCCGAGTTCGCAGACGATCTCGGTGGCGCTGGGCAGCAGGGAGACGATTCTCACGGGGCCTTGTCGTCTTTCTTCTTGGCCGCGAGGTGCGTGTCGTACCACTTCAGCATCTCGGGCAGCACGATTTCCACGTTCTGCTTCTGATTGAAGCCGTGGGCCGCCCCCTCGATGGTCACGAGCTTCACCGGCACCTTGAGGGCCTCCAAGGCGTCCCGCATCTTTTGCCCGTGGCTGATGGGGACGAGTTCGTCTTTGTCCCCGTGGATGATGAGGCTCGGGGCGGTCTTGGCCGACGCCTTCAGCAGCGGCGACAGTTCCGGGGCCAGCTTGGCGTCGAACGTCAGCGGCGGCTTGAGGCCGGGGTTCTTCTTGATGATCTCCGGCGGGTCCGTCACCCACGTGCTGATGTCCGTCGGCGGGTACAGGGCGACGGCCGCCGCGATCTTGCTGGACTGCTTCAACACGGGGTCTTTCGCGGCCGGGTCGCCGTCGTCCCCGGTCGTCGCCAGCATGAGGGAGAGGTGCCCGCCGGCGCTGCCGCCGAGCGTCCCGAGCCGCTCGGGGTCCACGCCGTAGTCGGCGGCCTTCATGCGGATGTGCCGGACGCCGCGGCGCACGTCGGCGACGGCGTCCGGG
>JAYUGD010000630.1:0-4603 GCA_043767785.1 Zavarzinella sp.
CAATCATGAACCGTCAATTGTGAGGCCATGGTCCCACCCCTTCCTTGGAGTGCCCGACAGCGGACACCCAATTGACAATTCACGGAATAGATCTTGGACAGATCCTTACATTGGTGCGTGCGCGTACATTTCACCGCGGGGGCGTCATGCGCCTGTTCGACAATCTGTTCGGCGAGAAGTCTACCACCAACCGGGAACTCAGCAAGCAGGAGGCGTTCGCCGGCATCCTGCTGGCCGCCAGCGCGTGCGACGGCCACATCTCCGACGAGGAGGTGCAGAGCCTGTTCACCATCACCGAGCGCATGAAGCTGTTCGAGAACGTGGCCCCGGCCAAGTGGAACTCCATGATGGACGTGCTGGTGAAAATCATGAAGAAGGACGGCCCGCTGGGGCTGGTGGACCGCTGCGCCCGCTCCTTGCCGGACGGCCTCGCCGACTGTGCCTTCGCCAACGCCTGCGACATGGTCCTCGCCGACGGCGTCGTGGAGGACGAAGAGAAGGAGTTCCTCGACCACGCCCAAAAGGCCTTGGGGTTGGACGGCGACACGGCCCTGACCATTGTTGAGGTGATGATCACGAAGAACAAAGGTTAAATGACCAATGACCAATACATGGGAGTAGTTGACCAATTACTCGCCCGCTAGCTCGAAATGGCCGGATTGCCAAGAATTGGGCACATCGGTCGCGCGCAATGGCAGACTGGCTGGCAGACCTTCACAATCGGTCATTGGTCATTGGTCATTCCGTCGTCGCGGGATCGGCGGCGGGACCGCGATCAGCGGGGCTACCACGGCCGGCGTCTCCCCGGACACGGCGGCCGGCGTCACCTTCGCCAGCCAAGCGGCATGCATCTTGTCCTGCATCAGCAAGATGGCCCCGAGGCTCTTGAAGTCCATGCGCAGGATGCGCTGGCGGGTCATGCCGAGTTGCTTGAGCAACTTGTCGATCCACTTGCCAGTGACGAACGTCTCCGGGATTTCCCGCAGCAGTTCCCCCTCGAAGATCAGGGCGTCGAAGTTCGTCCCCTTCTCCACGTTGGCCATCGCCGGGGTGGTCATCTCCTCGGCCTGTTGCAGGCACTTCTTGAGGCCGCGGCGGCCCTCCTTGAGCGTCTCCATCAGGTCCTCGAAGAACCACGGCGGGATGTTGTCCTTGAAGTGGTTCAGCCCCTCCAAGATGTCTTCCACGCGCTCCTGCGTGAACGCGATCTTGCGGTGAATCTCCTGCAAGCGGATGTGGAAGTCGTAGCGGTGGACCAGCTCCTTCTCCCATGTGATGCCGAGCTGCTTGGCCATCTGGGCGTGGACGAGGTAGACGCGGCGGTCGAACGACGTGAACCAGTCGATCACGTCCTTGAAGTCGTCTTCCAACTCGTCCATGCGGCGGCGGTCGCGGCCCTTCGGCTTGCCGAACGTCTGCCGCATGAGCTTGCGGATGTCCCGGCGGATGTCGTAGAAGTCGTCCACCTTGCGTTCCAGCTTGCCGTACAGGCGGGAGTGGACGCGGGTGATGCGCTCGGCGTCCCAGTCCTCGTCCTTGGCCAGCTTTTCCAGGTCGTCGAAGTCGCCGAGGTACAGCGGCCGCTCGTCGTAGCACCCGGCGTACTTCGGGTCGTACGTCATCTCCGCGTGCTCGTCGTCGATGAAGCCCTGCACTTTGGCGGCCGGGGATAGGTTCACCGTCTTCTTCACCCGGAACGCGACGCGGTAGAAGCGGTACGTCATCCGCTCCCGCAGGATTTCCGCGTCGCTGAACAGGCCCCACGGCGACCGCTCGTCCGGGTCGGCGGGCACGAACTGCTCCTTGGCGTTCGCCTCCCGGTCGTAGTTCGACGGGTGCGACTTCCACATCTCCGGCGTGTTATCGTTCTCGTCGTCGTCCTCCCGGAAGACGCGCACGTCCTCCCCCTCGTGCGGGGCGGCCAGTTCCGGCGGCAGGCCGAGCCGGGGCTTCTTCTTGGTGCGGCGCAAGTAGCCCATGGCGGCCGTCTGGTGGTGGTACAGGTCGTCCGTGTACAGCTTGTGCTGCGTCGCCGTGTCCAGTTCCTTGACGGCCTGCCCGAGCGACTCCGACGCGAAGTCGAGTCGGGCGAGGGCGTGGACGATGGCGTTGCTGCCGGCCACGCTGACGGCAATGCGGTCCGCATGGAACTCGTTGGCCCGCGACATGGACAGGTACGCCAGCGTCAGCAGCTTCAGCACCTGGTTCATCAGGAAGCGGACGCCCCACACCGGCCCGCCGACGACGACGAGGTAGCCCCACGCGAACATGACGGAGGCGTCCTGGCCGCGCCGCGTGTGGGCCTTCGCGCTTTGCAGGGACCGCTCCAGCCAGTCTTGCCCGACGACGAGGTTGACCATCACGCGCCGGGCGAGGGCGACGTAGGCCGTCATCCGGCTGGTCTTCTGCGAGAAGTGGCCGAACTCGTGGCCGACGACCGCCTTGAACTCGCTGAGGTTGAGGGCGTTGACGAGGCCGAGGCCGACGACAAGGTTCTTCTTGGGCGGCACGAACAGGTTGATGAGTGACACGTTTTGAGACATGGCCGCGTTCACCTCGGGGACGAGGAACACGCGGTCGGGCATCGGCGCCCCGATCTCGGTGGTGATGCGGCGCAGGAACGCGAAGAACATCGGCTGCTCGTCCGGGTCCAACTCGAACGTGATCTCCGGGTTCACCTCGTCGCGGTTGAAGATGCCGAGCAGCAGAATCAGCCCGACAATGACGGCCACCACGCACAGGCCGAGGTCGATCAGCACCAGCCCGGTGAGACTCTTCGTAGCCGTCAGGATGAGGACGGCGGCGCAGACCATCATGGTGCCGAAGTAGGCCATCAGGAACAGGAACAGCCCGGCCAGCACGGCCATGATGGCGGCCGTCGATTCGGCCGGCGGGTCGGTCAAATCGTCCGGCACGTCCGGCGGCGACGGCGGGTACGGGAAGGCAATCCGGGCCATCAGGCCGCCTCCGGCGGGCGAGTTCGGGCGGGGAAATTTGACGAAGGTTTAAGATACACCGGGGGGATGGGGCGGTCAACGCGAGCCTGCGGTGCGTCGCGCCGTACAGCCAGCCGTCGCTGCCCATGTCGAGCCGACTGTGAATCTTGCCCGGAACATAATGGTCCGCCGGCAAGTGCAGCAGCGTCGCCACGTCGATCAACTGCCGGAACGACTTCGCAGGATGACCACCGCGCACGCGAGAGAGGTCCAAATTCGCACGTCATGCCCTCAGTCGGCCCAGTTTTCGACCCGCAAGCCCGGCACCTTGCGGAAGTCCTTCACGTTGCGCGTCACGAGAGTCGCCTTGCGGGCCAACGTCGTTGCGGCAATGAGCAAGTCCCCGCGGCCGATGCGGCGCAGCCCCTTGACCGCGAGTAGGTTGTCAAACTCGGCCGCCGCGGCGGCGTCGAGCGGAAGAATCGCGAAGCGGGCGAGGTCGGCCTCGGTGTCGATCAGTCGCTCGTAAGCGGCGAGCAGGCGGTCCCCTTCTTCCGCCTTGAACACCGCGTCGAAGCGGCCACGGAGTTGTTCCATGCGAGTGGCCGCCGCCAAGACGATCTCTTCTTGGCACTCGCCGACCCGCCTCTGAACCCGCGGATTGTCCCGGAGCAGCAGCGTGAGCGTGTCGGTGTCGAGGACAAACATGCCGTCCCTCCGGTCACGGGCGACCGACGCCGCTGTAGGTGCCGTCGTCCATGAGGGGCCGCCCGCGGCGGCGCATCGCGTCCTCGGTGATCTGGACGAGGTCCGGGTCGTCCTTGTACTTGCCGGCTATTTCCAAAAACACTGCGTTGAGGGGGTTTATGGCCGTCACACTTGCGCTCAACCACTGCTGCAAGGACGACAGGGAAAACCGCCACTCGCTGCCGACTTGCCGGCCGGGCATGGCTTGGACAACGACCGCCCGAAGAATATCGGCCTCCGGCAATCGCAGGTACGCGGCGGCTTCGGCCAACGTCAGCACGTCGCCGCCGACGGCGCCGTTGACGGCCGGTTCCGGGGTCACGTTGGGTTTCTTCTTCGTCCGCGGCATGGTTCATCCCTCCCGCTGCATGGGGCGGTCGTGTTCAGTGTAGCCGAAAATAGCGGCGGGCGGCTATGCTGGGGTCGGGGAGTGTTCACATGGCCGACGTGTACAGTCGAGAGCAGCGGTCGAAGGTGATGGCGACGGTGCGCTCGACGGGGAACAAGGTCACCGAGATGCGCATAATCGTCGTGTTCCGGGCGGCCGGCATCACCGGGTGGCGGCGGCGTCAACCCGTGTTCGGGCGGCCGGACTTCGTGTTCCCCAAGGAGAAAGTCGCCCTGTTCGTGGACGGCTGCTTCTGGCACGGGTGCCCGAAGCACTACACGATCCCGGTGCAGAACGGCGAGTTTTGGCGCGGCAAAAAGTTGCGGAACATGAAGCGCGACCGACTGGTGACGCGCACGCTGACGGCTCAAGGCTGGAAAGTCGTTCGCGTGTGGGAACACGCTTTGCGGAAAGGCGGCGGCCCGGCGGTCGGGGCGCGGGTGTTGCGGGTGTTGAGTTCCCGACGGGGGATGACAGGGTGACAAGGTGACAAGGTGAATTTTGGTGAGCCGAGCGGCGTAAGCCGCCGGGT
>JAYUGD010000631.1:0-12393 GCA_043767785.1 Zavarzinella sp.
GAAGTACTCGTACACCGTGCTCTTCGGCGGGAAGTCGTGCGGCAACAACTCCCACTGGATGCCGCCCCGGTTCAGGTACAGGATGGCGTTCACGACCTCCCGCAGGTCCGCGGACCGCGGCCGGCCGCCCGGCTTGGCCGGCGGCAGAGTCTGTTCGAGCAGCCCCCACTGGGCGTCGGTCAGGTCGGTCGAATACGGCTTCCGGGGCGCGCGGTCCATCGCGGTCTCTCAAAAATGGCTAACGAGCCACAAGTGTCGCATATTCTTGACCTTGCATGCAAGAGGGCTTTCCGGATAGCCTCTAAGAAGTATCACCTCGATGCGGCGCAAATACGGGGAATTGGTTTTAGGCCTGACCACTTCGGCTTTGTCACGCCGGCGAACCGAACCCGCTACTTTGAAGATTTTGGGCCGGATGTTTTATCTGACAGCCCCCCCACAGAGGTCGTTCTGGGTGTCGCCAGATGGCTTAGTATCCGATTTCGTGCTGCGCGATAAAACGATGCACTTTGGGCTAGCCGTCAAAGTGTCTCCCGGACGTGGAAAACCGGACGAAGTTTATTTGTCGGCACGGCGAGAGCTCAAGGTAGAGTTTCAAGAGCCTTTTTTGGTGTTTGCGGATACTGAGTGCCACTACTTCGTTACCCAATCCGGCAAGGCGTACTACGTTCCACGTCTTGACATGCCTAAGCGGTTTCACGCCGATGTCCGGCCATATCACGTCGATCCGAAGCGGCCGATCCGCACCATTGTCACATCCCCTGACCACATGCGGACGTTCTTGGCCGGCCCCGATGGCGAGGACGGGACGAAGCTGTTCTACATCGAGTTGTTTTGGCACAAATACGTCATGGATTCGCCTAAGCCATACGCGCCGGACTTGACGGCCAAATACCCCAAGCCCATCGAGGACGTGTCCCGCTTCGGAAAGTTCCTCAACGACAAGATGCTGTTCTCCATGCCGGACGAGAAGAAGGACTGACGGCCTCAACTCGACGGGCACAATGCCCACGTTTTCGCGTGGGCAGGTGGGCATCGCAGTCCACCAATCGTTGGCCGTGATGGGTCAGCCTCGCACATGCCCCGCATAGCCGTGGGTATGGCGACCGGCAGCCTTTTCTTCTTCCTCCTCCCCGCAACGCCGTCGTAACCGCCACCGTCTTCGCCCCTCGTCCGTGTCCAGAATCTTGAAGTGGTGGATGCCCGGCTTGGTGTCGTCGCGGTGGGTCCAGACGATCTTCTTGTCGCGGGTGATTTCGGTCCGCTTCACGTCCTTCGGACCGGCGTGGTGGGTGCAACTTGAGCCGACTCATCGAGTGCGCACCCCCTTCCCTTCCTGGGTTCTTTCCGCCACACTAATGTCTGAAGACTCCCCCGCCGGCCGCGATTCCCCGACGGCCACCCGACTTCCGAAGGCTGGAACACCGACATGGTCGATCCGCTGCCGTTTCATCTTCATCGCCGGGCGTTCCTCGGGTCCGCGTTCTTCGGCCTGTCGTCGCTGACGTCGTTCGCGGCCGGTGCTGCCGCGGCCAAGGCCAAGCGGGTGTTGGTGATTTACGAGCAGGGCGGCCTCTCCCACATGGACACGTGGGACCCGAAGCCGGAGGCCGTCAGCGAGCAGCGCAGCCCGTTTAAGCCCGTGGATACGACCGTGCCGGGGATTCGCTTTACGGAACTGCTGACGAAGACGGCCAAGGTCGCGGACAAGTTGGCCGTCGTGCGGTCGATGTGCCACGCCCGCGCCGGGGCCGACGCCCACCCGAACGGGACGCAGTACGCCCTCTCGGGCATTCACCCGGCGGCCAACCCGTTCGACATGCCGGACATCGGGTCCATCGTCGCCCACGTCCAGGGCACGGCCTGCAAATTCCTGCCGCCGTACATCATGGTGCCGGGCAACCACGAGCAGGCGGCCGAGACGCGGCACGGCTTCCTGCCGGCGGGCCGCAAGGTGTTCAAGACCGGCGGGCGGGACGTGTCCGACCCGACTTGGAAGATCGACGCCCTGCTGCCCCGCGGCGAAAACCAAGGCCCCCGCCTCTCGGACCGCCACGACTTGCGGAACCTGCTCGACCAGCAGACCGCCAAGACCAGCGCCTCGTCGGACGCCCGCGGCCTCACCGGCTTCTACGACCAGGCCGTGGACATGCTGACCAGCCCGCAAGTGGCCAAGGCCTTTGACCTCCGGCAGGAGCCGCAAGCCGTCCGCGACGCCTACGGGGCGGGGCACCGCGGGGCGTGTTACCTCGTCGGCCGGAAGCTGATCGAGGCGGGGGTGAAATTCGTCACCGTTGATGTGCGCTGGCCCAAGGGAAAAGACACGCCGCAAGGGGCCGGCAATTTGAACTGGGACCACCACGACCACATTTACGCGAAGGAGACGTGCGAACTCCCCGGCGCGACCGGCGCCGGCGCCGGCCGGTACGGCATCGCCCACTGGGTGATGATGGGGTCCGTCGATCAAGCCTACTCGGCCCTCATCATGGACTTGCACCAGCGCGGCCTGTTGGCCGAGACGCTGGTGTGCTTCGTCTCCGAGTTCGGCCGGACGCCGAAGATCAACAAGGCCCAGGGCCGCGACCACTGGACGCACGCCTACACGACGGTCTTCGCCGGGGCCGGCGTCAAAGGCGGCCAAGTGATCGGCAAGACGGACAAGGAAGGCGGCTACGTGCAAGACCAGCCGCACACGCCGGAAGACTACGCCGCCACCATCTACGAAAAGCTCGGCATCGACCGGGCGAAGCCCATCTACATGCCGAGCAACCGCCCGGTGTTCTTCGGCCACGCGGGCGAGCCGATCGCCGAGGTGATGTGAGGCGGCGGTGGCGGCCGTCACTCAAGGCCGTGGCCGGTCGCGGACATTATCCGAGTCATCCGGCTTCCGCATGACCAGCCCCCAATGCCATGAACAGCAGACCAGAGACTCGTGGCGCACGAACGCCAGCCCGGCTTGTTCGCCCCACGCCCGGCATTGCTCGGCTGTCGGACGGATGCCCGCGGACGGGCCGCGCGGGGTATCGATGTCGCTCCGCCAGTGGATGATGCCGGCCGTACCGCCGGGGGCCAAGACGCGGACCGCCTCGCGCAGCAAAGCGACGGGGTCATCCACATGAAGAATGTTGAATAGCATCGCGTAGGCGGCTTGGCCATCCGCCAGCCCTGACCCGTCAGCGATAAAGTCGCGGACGGTCGCGGCCACGTTCGTCAGCCCCGCGGCTTCGGCCTGGCGGGCGGTCGCGGCCACCATGTCCGGTTCGATGTCCAAGGCGAGCACTCGCCCGACGACCCGCCCGGCGGCCGGGAGCGTGAACGTGCCGTACCCGCACCCGAATTCCACTACGTCCCCGCACACTCCCGTACAGTCCAGTGACGCCAAGATGCACGCCGGGTTGAAGAATGCGTCCCACACGGCCTCGTCCGGCATGCCACTCTCCCGACCTTTCATTCCACACCTCCCCGCCCGGCCCCGGCTTCCCCCGCCGGCTGGAGCGCGATGGTTCCGGTCAGCGTCTGTGCGACCGGGCACCGGCTCGCCGCGACTCGCAGTTGGGCCGTCTGCTCGGCCGTCAGCGGGCCGTCGAACGTCAGGGCGTAATGCAGCGTGGCGGCGCCGTGAACGGACCGGTCGATGCGCACCTCGCACTGCGCTCCGGTCAGTGGCAGTTCGTGCTTTTTGGCGTACATCTGGGCCGTCATCGTCAGGCAGGTGGCGAAGGCGGCCTCCAACAGGTCGTGCGGGCCGAAGCCTTGGCCGGCGCCCCCCTTTTCGATTGGGATGTCCGCGACGCCGCCGTGCGTCCCGTCGGTGAACGCGGTCTGGTACGGGATGTCGAGACTCGATGAACGGATCATGGATGTCTGCCTTTTCATTTTTTCAACCGATGGAAGAATGTCAAACACGCCGCAGCACAAGTCTCAAAGCAGCGCCCGTCGGCGACTTTCCGGTCCGACAAATCACTTCTTCTCGGGCATGTTCCTCTTCGGGAGTGGCATCTCCTCGCCCGTCTTCGCCTTGTACCGGGCCTTGGACCGTTCCAGCAGGCTCGGGTCGCAGATGAAGCACTGGCTCTTGGCCCGGTCGTGCAGGTCGCACCAGTCGCCCTTGGCCCGGAACTCCTTGGCCGCCTTGGCCGAGCACATGCTGCACTCTTCCTCCGGGACGCCGTGCGGCTTGCACCACCAACTCCCGTCTTCCTCGTCGTCCTTGGCGGCGGCCTTCGGGTCCGCCTTCGCATCGCCGCCCTTGGCGTCCGCCTTATCCTTCTTGGCACCGCCCGTACTCGGAGCGGTTTGCGGCTCGCAGCCGACCACGGCCAAAATCCCCGCGAGCAGGGCCGCACTCATCAACATTTTTTTCATCGCCAGTCTCCTGTAAAAGAACGCCCGTTATTGGGCGAGGACTATCTCCGGGGCCACTTCCTGCGGCTGGCCCCCGCCCACCGTGTTTGACGTCCGCCGCCCCGGCAGCCGGAAGACGACGAACAACACCCGCAGCACCAGCAGCGACATGACCATTGCCGAGATCACGCCGCCGATCACCACCGTGGCCAAGGGCCGCTGCACCTCGGCCCCCATGCCGGTCGAGAACGCCATCGGGACGAAGCCGAGGCACGCCACCAGCGTCGTCATCAGCACCGGCCGCAGGCGGGTGATCGCCGCCTCTTCCACGGCCCGCTCCAGTGTCCGGCCCCGCTTCTGGAGTTGGCGGACGTAGCTGACGAGGATCATGTCGTCCAGCACGGCGACGCCCGACAGGGCGATGAAGCCGATGCCGGCCGAGATGGAGAACGGCATGTCGCGCAGCCACAGGGCGAAGATGCCGCCGACCCATGCGAACGGCACGCCGGAGAACACGCGGAGCGTGTCGATCACGGTGCCGTAGGTCGCGTACAGGAGCAGGAAGATCAACAGCAGGGCGACCGGGACGACGATCGTCAGCCGGGTGCGGGCGCGCTCCAGTTGCTCGAACTGCCCGCCGTAGGCGACGTGGTATCGGCCCGGCGGCATGGTGACGTTCGCCTTGATGACCTGCTGGACTTCGGCCACGAAGGAACCCAAGTCGCGGCCGCGGACGTTGCAGGTAATCACGATGCGCCGCTGGCCCCACTCGCGCGTGATCGTGGACGGACCTTCGACGACCGTGATGTCCGCGACGCGCGACAGCGGCACGCGCTCGCCGGCCGCCGTCGGCAGTTGGATCGCCCCGACCGCCTCCGGGCTGGCCCGCCACTCGTCCGGCAGGCGGACCACCAGCGGGAAGCGGTACTGGCCGTCCACAACTTCGCCCATCGGCTTCGACCCGATGCTCTCGATCAGGTCGAGGACGGCCCGGGCCGGGATGCCGTACCGGGCGATCTGGTCCTGCTTCACTTTCACTTGCAACACGGGCTGGCCGGTCACTTGCTCGACCGCCAAGTCGGCCACGCCGGGGATGACCTGCATGGCCCGCCGGATCTCCGCCGCCTTGGCCTTCAGCACGTCCAAGTCGTCGCCGAAGAGCTTCACGGCGAGGTCCGACCGCGTGCCGGCGAGCATCTCGTTGATGCGCATCTCGATGGGCTGGGAGAAGGCGAACTTCAGCCCTTGGATCGTCCGCAATTCCTTTTCAACCAAGATCGTGAGGTCGGCTTGGGTCGCGGCCTTCGTCCACTGCTTGCGGGACTTGAGGCTGATGAAGATGTCGGTCAGTTCCACGCCCATTGGGTCGGTCGCCACCTCGGCGGTCCCGGCCCGGCTCCAGACGTGGGCAATCTCGTCGGGGAATGCGGCGAGCAACGCTTTTTCCACCCGCGTGTT
This sequence comes from Zavarzinella sp., assembly GCA_043767785.1. GTDB lineage: Bacteria > Planctomycetota > Planctomycetia > Gemmatales > Gemmataceae > Zavarzinella. The sequence goes on from JAYUGD010000631.1 coordinate 5,803, forward strand.
CGTCTCGACCGACTCCTCCAAACTCGTACCCGCCAACCGCACCGTCCCGAGCGTGAGCGCCCCCTCGGAGAGTTTGGGGACGAACTCCGACCCAAGCCGCGGGGCGATCACCCCGAACGCCACGGCCAGCACGGCCGCCCCGAACAAAAGCACGGCCGCCTTGTGCCGCATCGTCCGCTTTAAGACCGGGACGTACACCGCCTTGATGAGCCGCAGCAACAGCGGCTCGCGCTCCGAAATCCGTCGGGGCAGCAACAGGCTCGCCAGCGCCGGCATGAGCGTCATGGACAGGACCATCGACCCGGCCAAGGCGAAGATGACGGTCATCGCCATCGGCCGGAACAGCTTCCCCTCGATCCCTTCGAGCGTGAGGATGGGTAGGTAAACGATCAGAATGATGAGTTCGCCGAACAGCGTCGGCCGCCGCACCTCGACGGCCGCGTCCCGGATGATCTCGCGGCGGGTGACAGGGGGCTGACGCCCCCCGCTCGCCTGTTCAGCGAGGTGGCGGACGCAGTTCTCGATCATCACGACGGACGAATCGACCACCATGCCGAAGTCGATGGCCCCGAGGGACAGCAGGCTGGCCGCGATGCCGAATCGCAGCATCCCGCTGAAGGCGAACAGCATGGACAGCGGGATGGCCACGGCGACGATGGCGGCGGCCCGCAGGTTGCCGAGGAACAGGAACAGCACCGAGACGACGAGCAGGCCCCCCTCGAACAGGTTGGCCCGCACGGTGTCGATGACGTAGTTGACCAACTCCGTCCGGTCATACACCGGCTGAACTTGCACGCCGGGCGGCAAGGTTGCTTTCACTTCGTCCAGCCGGTTCTTCAAGCCCCATGTGACTTCGTGGGAGTTCTCCCCCATCGTCATGAACCCGAGTCCCAAGACGGCCTCGCCCTTCCCGTCGGCCGTCACCGCCCCGCGGCGGACTTCGCTTCCGATCCGCACGTCAGCCACGTCGCCGAGCAGAATGGGGACGCCGTCTTTCACCGCGACTTGGATGTGCTTAATCTCGTCGATGGTGGTCGTCCGGCCGACGCCGTGGACGAGGAGCGTACCGCTGCCGCGGTCGATGACGCCGCCGCCGACGTTCTGGTTGTTCTCGCGGATGGATGCCGTCACCGCGTCGAACGTCAACCCGTACTTGGCCACCTTGGCCGGGTCGATCCGGGCCTGGTATTGCCGCTCGAACCCGCCCCACGAGTTGACCTCGGCCACGCCCTTCACCTGCCGCATCTGCGGGCGGACGACCCAGTCGTGGATCGTCCGCAGGTGCGTCACGTCGTCCCCCTTGCCGGTGACGACGTAGTGGAACACCTCTCCCAACCCGGTGGACAGCGGCCCCATCTTCGGGCGGTCCAGCCCCTGCGGGAGTTGCACCGCCGTCAGCCGCTCGGTGATGAGTTGGCGGGCGAAGTAGATGTCCGTGCCGTCCTCGAAGATGACCACGACTTGGGACAGGCCGAACTTCGAGATCGACCGCAGGTGCGTGATCTTGGGCAGCCCGCTCAACGCCTGCTCGACCGGGTAGGTGATCTGCCGCTCCACCTCTTCCGGCCCCAATGCCGGGGCGACCGTGTTGATCTGCACCTGCACCGGGGTCGTGTCGGGGAACGCGTCGATGTCGAGGAAGCGCAACGACACCGCCCCGGCCGCCGCCGCCGCGAGCGCGCCGAGGATGACCAGCCAACGGTACTTCAACGAAAAGTCGATGATCGCGTTCAGCACGGCGGCCTTCCTGTTATTTCGGGTGACAGCACGCGCACCCTTCGCCCAAGTCGGCCCGCAACAACTCGGTCAACAATAACCCGCCGCCCTTGGTCACGACGAGTTCGCCCGGCAGTACGCCGGCGATGACCTCCGTGGTCTTGTCGCCCTTGGCCCCGAGCCGGACCTTGCGGACGTGGAACACCTTGAACGCGCCGGCCTTCAGGTAGTCCTTGTCGCGGACGAACACGACGTGGCAGCACCCCTCCCAGTGGACCGCCTCGGTCGGCACCGACACGGCCTCTTTCTCCTCACGGAGGATCACCCGGCCGGCGCCGAACGTGTTCGCCACTTGCACCCCGTGCGGGTCGGCGAGGTCGGCCCGGACCTTCACCGTGCGCGTCTTCGGGTCGGCTTGGCCGCTCCGCCATGTGATCGTCCCGGCCAGTTCCCCCCGCCCGCCGTCCGGCGTGAACCGGACCGGCTGGCCGACGTTGACACGGGCGGCGTCCTCGCTCTTGACGTCGAACGTCATCCACAAAGCCCTGGGGTCCGCGACCTCGAACAGGATGCGGGCCGCGTCCACGACCTCCCCGGCGACCACGTCGCGGGACACGACCAGCCCGTCCATCGGGGCGACCACGGGCAGCAGGTTCGTCGTCGCCGTTTTCGGGTCCAGCGCGGCGGCCACGTCGGCGGGGAGGCCGAGACCGCGGAGCTTCGCCTTGAGTTGAACGGCGGTCACGCCCCGCGCCTCGGCCTCGTCGAACGGGAGGCCCAAATTGGTGAGGGCCTGACACCCGGCCGCCAGCCGGATCTCGGACTCGCTGACGGCGGCCTCGGCCTCGCGCACGCGGAAGGCGGCGATGGCCCCGCCGGCCTCCTTGTTGCCGGCCACGACTTGCGTCCGCAACTGGAGCGCGGCGAACGCTTGCAGCACCTCGGCCTTCGCCTTGCCGACCTCGGCGGCGTCGATTAGGGCCAGCACGTCGCCGGCCTTCACTTCTTGTCCCAGGCGTTTGAACACCTTCCAGACGGAGCCGGGAGAGCGGGCCGACAGGTGCGCGACGCGCGTCTGGTCGTACCCGAGTTCGCCGGGGGCGGCCACGAACTCGACGGCCGGGGCCGGCCACACCGGCTCGACGGCAATGCCGGATTTGTCGGCGTCGTGGGCGGTGGCGAACTGGATCCGCCGGAGGTGCGTCCGGCAGTTGGGCGTGTTCGAGGGCCGGTCGGCGAAATCCAGCGCCCGCTTGGCCCGGTCGAGATCAGCGGTTGTGATTACTGGCATCTCCGGCAGTTGGGCCAGTTCCGGGTGGCACAGCGGGCACTCGGCGACGCCGTGGAGCTTGCACCACCCGCGCGGCTCGGGCGCCGGCATCAGGGCCGGGTCGCACTCGACGCAGATGGACTCGGGCACGTTATGCTCCGGGCACCAGTCCTCGCGCGCCTTGACGCCGCCGGTCAGTTCCGAGAACTTCGGCAATTTCCACCCAGAGCGGTGCCCCCACATCCCGATGCCCGCGAGGCCGGCCAAAACGAGGAGCGTCGGGGCCGCCCCCCAGAGGAAGGCGAAGACATTCCTTCGCGGCGGCGGCGGACTCGTCTCGGCCCCTTGTGACGGCGGTCCCAAGACGGCAACGCCGTCGGCTGGCTCGCTCATGGCTGATTCCTTTTCCGAAGTCTGGGGTGCGCCACCGTCACGCAAAGTCAACAAATTGGAGACGGCAAAGCGGGGGACGTGCGGCCACGCCGTTGCATGCCGACGCGGGAAATGACGGGCGTTAAATGACGAACGAGCAGTGGGACAGGTAGAGCGGCGGCGCGGGAGGCCAGCCCGTGAAATGGGCGGGCGGAACGGCGGGGAACGAGACGGCCTTCACGGGCGTCTCGGAGACGACTTCACCCAACGGCGGCGGATCGACCAACGGCGTCGCCGGCTCGATCCACTTCAGCCCGTCGGCCCCCGCGGACGCGGGGCACCCCGGCATGTGGGAGCCGTCTTTTGGCGCCGGATTCGGGGGAAGGGTCGATTCACCGAGCAGGGCCACTTCGGGCTGAACAGAAGTCTGTGATGAGCGGCATTGAGAACAACAGCCGGCCTTCTTGGCCGTCGCGGGGCGTAGAGTCTCGGTCGCGATGGTGTGTTGGCGTGACGGCGTCGAGCGGCCCGGCCCCCCGGCTTTGCAGACGCAAAGGCCGGTCGGTTGCAGCAATGGCCCGCAGGCCACCAGCATCAGCACTCGGGCCAAGATCGACACCGCTGACTTCCCGAAGGCGCCCGCCTCACAATCACCAGAGTGTACACGATTGAAGCAGTCAGGTCAATCCGCACGCCAGTCACCTGTTCCCCTTCGACTCACTTGCCCGCGTGCTTATCCTCAGCCGACGGCCGAAGTGATGAGACGGCGCCGCGCCCATAGGATGAGGACTGACCAGGAGCGGCGCACGGCGGCCGACCCGGTCACACGAACCACGCCATCCGGGAAGTGACTCATGGGCCTGAAAAACCGCGTCCGCCGACTGGTGGAGCGCGCGACCGGCGTCCGCATTTTTCGCAACCCGCTCCGCGGCCTCGACCTGGCCCAAGACATCGCCCGCCACTTGCCGGCCTACCGGGTGCGCGTCGTCTTCGACATCGGGGCCAACGTCGGCCAGTCCGCGGCGGAATTCGTCGCCGACATCCCCGGCGTGCGCGTCTGGTGCTTCGAGCCGGTGGCCGCGACGTTCGGCACGCTGGAGGCCGCCGTCGCCAAACTGCCCGGCGTCACCTGTCACCGGCTCGCCTTCGGGGCGGGCGACGGGGCCGGCCGAATGGCGACCGAGGGGGCGTCTGTCTTGTCCCGGCTCGTCAGCGCCGAGGGGGCCGCGCCGGCGGACGTGACGGTCGAAGACGTGACCGTCCGCACGCTGGACTCGTTCCTCGCGGAACACGGGATCGAGGCCGTGAGCCTCTTGAAGATCGACACCGAGGGGGCCGACTTGGACGTGTTGAAAGGGGCGACGGCGGCGCTGGCCGCCCAGCGAATCGACTTCGTGGAAGTCGAGGCCGGCATGCACCCCGGCAACACGCGGCACGTCCCGTTCGAGGCCTTGAAGAGTTTTCTCGAAGAGCGGCAGTATTACCTGTTCGGCCTGTACGAACAAATGCACGAGTGGGCCATCGGCCGCGTCCACCTGCGCCGCACGAACCCGGTGTTCATTTCGTCGCGGATGATCGACCAACACCGCATGTGACGGCCGGCCGTCACGCCCCGGCGGCCGGCTTCTCTTCCGGCGTCGGAGCCGGCAGTTTCACCCAGATGCACAGCATGTTGCGGCCGTACTTGCGGATGTCCCAGTCCGTGCCGGGGAGGCGGGCGGGGTCCCAGTCGTCTTCGGTTTGCAGGCTGATGACCGACTCCATCGGCATCTTCTCAATCAGCACGGTGACGAGTTTCAGGAAGTCGTCGAAGCGGCTCGTCAGGTCCGGGAACGGTGGGCTGACGAACACGTTGACGGGTTCTTGCGGCGGGATCCAGCGCTCGGCCCAGCGGTACACGTCGGCCTTCACGACGTAGGCTTGCTTCAGAATCCCGAACTGCCTGAGCCGGGCGTCGATGGCGGCCACCAACTTCGCGTCGAACTCGACCATCAGGGCTTCCGAGGCCCCGCGGCTGACGGCCTCCATGCCGTGGACGCCGGACCCGGCGAACAGGTCGAAGAACACGCGGTCCGGGACGGCGTTGCCGAGGATGCTGAACAGGGCCTCCCGCACCATGACCGGGGTCGGGCGGAAGCCGTCATGCACCGTGCAGGGGATCTTGCGGTTCTTCAGGGAGCCGGAGATGATGCGGAGTTCGACGCGCTCCGGCTTGATTTTGCCGGTGTCAGGATCTGTTTTCATTCGGCTATTGTCGGCCCCGGCCGGCGGAGAAACAAGGGAATACCGCCCGCGGCATCGGGTTTGCCTTCCGTAGAATGACGTTCACCCATCTTCGCCGACTCTTGTGAGGAACTTTTCACCATGCGTGCCGTATTGCTCTCCGTGGCGTGTGTGACGACGCTGGCCGGCGCCGGCCGGGCCGACGACTGGGCCAAGTCCGTGGACGCGGGCGTCGCCTACTTGAAGACGACCCAAAACGCGGACGGCTCGTGGGGGACGGCCCCACGCAACCGCGGCGTCACCGGCATCGTCGTCGTCGGCCTGTTGAAGACCGGCAAAGTCACCGTCGAAGACCCGATGGTGGCCAAGGCCCTCACGTTCATCGAGTCCCTCGTCAACGAAAAGGCCGGGCACATCGCCGGGCAGGACGCGGCCGTCGGCCTGCAAAACTACGTCACCAGCGTCAACGTGCTGGCCCTGCAAGCGGCGAACCGGCCGGAGAAGTACAAGGCCGTCGTGGCGAACGCCGCCACGTTTTTAAAGAAGCTCCAGTGGGACGAAGAAGAGGGCAAGAAGGCCGAGGACGACTTCTTCGGCGGGGCCGGGTACGACAGCAAGAGCCGGCCGGACCTGTCCAACACGCACTTCTTCGTGGAGGCCCTGCACGCGGCCGGCGTCCCGTCGGACGACCCGGCGCTGAAGAAGGCACTGGTGTTCGTGAGCCGGTGCCAGAACCTCAAGAGCGAGTTCAACGACTGCCCGTGGGCCGGCAAGATCAACGACGGCAGCTTCATCTACTCCGCGGCCGCCGGTGGTCAAACAAAGACCAGCGATGACCCAAAAGCGCCCCTCACCGGCTACGGCAGCATGACCTACGCCGGCATTAAGAGCATGATTTACTGCGGCGTCTCGAAACAAGACCCGCGCTACGTGAAGGCGTTCGAGTGGATCACCAAGAACTACACGCTGGACGCCAACCCCGGCATGCCCCCAGAACTCGGCGGCCGCGG
>JAYUGD010000632.1:0-4600 GCA_043767785.1 Zavarzinella sp.
GAGGCCCATCTGCTGCAAGACCGTCGCGTGGACGTTCTTGACGTGGAAGCGATCCGTCACCGCCGCCGCGCCGAGTTCGTCCGTCTCGCCGACGCTCACGCCGCCCTTGATGCCGCCACCGGCCATCCACATCGTGAAGCCGTAGGCGTTGTGGTCGCGGCCGGTGCCCTGGGCGTACTCGGCCGTCGGCTGGCGGCCGAACTCGCCGCCCCAGACGACGATGGTGCTGTCCAGCAGGCCGCGGCGCTTCAAGTCTTTCAGGAGGCCGGCGATGGGCTTGTCCGTGTCGCCGGCGTGCTTGCCGTGGTTGGCGACCATGTCCGAGTGGGCGTCCCAGTTGGCGTCGTTGTGGTTGCCGCCGGAGTAAATCTGGATGAATCGCACGCCGCGCTCGACGAGGCGGCGGGCCAGCAGGCACTTGCGGCCGAAGTCTTCGGTCCGCTTCACGTCGAGGCCGTAGAGTTCTTGCGTGTCCTTTGTTTCCTTGGTGAAGTCCACCGCCTCCGGGGCGTGCTTCTGCATGTTGAAGGCCAGCTCGTAACTGGCGATGCGGGCCGTCAGCTCACTGTTGTCCATGCGGCCGGCGGCCTGGTGTTCCTGATTCTTCTCGCGCAGGCGGTCGAGCATGAAGCGCTGGGCCGCGGGGGTCGTGTCGGCCGGGAGCGCGAGGTCGTGGATCGGCGTGTCGTTGGCCCGGATCACGGTCCCTTGGTACGCAGCCGGCATGTAGCCGCTCGCCCAGTTCTTCGGCCCGCTGATCGGGCCGCCCTTGTTGTCCAGCATGACGACGAAGCCGGGGAAGTTCTCGTTCTCGCTCCCCAAGCCGTAGGTCACCCACGACCCGAGGGCCGGGCTGCCGCTGAGGATGCGGCCGGAGTTCATCATCAGCATGGCCGACCCGTGGATCGGGGACTCGGCGTACATGCTGTGGACGAAGCCGATGTCGTCCACGCACGTCCCGAGGTTCGGGAACAGGTCGCTGACCATCTTGCCGGACTTCCCGTACGGCTTGAACTTCCACTTCGGCCCGACGGCCCGCCCCTCGTTCTTGTGCCCGCCGCGGCCGAACGTCTTCACCGGGATCGTCTTGCCGTCCAGCGGGTAGAGCTTCGGCTTGTAGTCGAACGTCTCCATGTGCGACGGCCCGCCGTACATGAACAGGAAGATGACGCTCTTGGCCTTCGCCGGCAACGTCGGCTTCTTTACCGCCAGCGGGTTAATGAACTTCTCGGCCGCCGCGGCCTTGGGCGCGAAGAGGTCGTTCCCCATCAGCCCGGTCAGGGCGACGGACCCGAACCCGGCCCCGAGATCCCACACGAACTCCCGGCGGGTGCGGCCACAAAATTGACGGTGCATATCGCAAACCCCATCGTAAATGTCGAACCAAAATCAAAGACCGTTTAGCCGCGACGCGACGCTTCGGAGTGGAGCGCGGGCGACAAATCCCGACTGAAACGAGAAACATCAGCTATGGACAGCATCGAATTAGGTCTGACGTACCGTTTCCCACCGCGATTGCTCCACATCGCATGCCCTCTCGATCAATTCCTTCATCTGACTGGCGACTGAACGCATAAACGCCAAGTCCGTTGACTCTGCGACAGATGCCGGATCGAATCGCTCGATTCCATTCGATAGCCCCGCATGCCATTCTAACAGCCGGGTTCTCAGTTCCACCGGGTCAGTGACGTTGGCGAAATACGCATCGTCACGGGAATACACATACTCGCAGCCGCCTGTCGCGGTGATGGCATACAACGGCCCGGCTATTGAGTTCGGCCAACCTTCCAAACCAACCCAATGCGATCGGCCGCGAGTCGTCGCCCATCGGCGGGTTGCGAATGGAGCGGTGAATGCCTCGGCGAACGCCTCCAGCAATTTAGCCCTGACACGGTCCACCGTACATCCTCGACGATTCGACTGTGTGACGGCCCGCGCTCCACTCCGAAGCGTCGCGTCGCGGCTAAACAATCCATGCTCAATCCACGTACACGAACTCGTTCAAATTCAGCGTCATCAAACAATACTGTTTGAGGGCATCGCCCGGCGAGAGTTTCGCCGCTGTCTGCAACTTCTTCACGAACGCCACGTCGGCCTTCAACTCGGTCTCCGTGGGGACGCGGCCCGTGGCCAGCCGCACGGCCCGACGCAACTGGTCGTCCAGATTGGGGGATTCTTTCCTCAGCCGATTGGCCATCTCGGCGGCGGCTTCGTTGCTGAACTCGCCGTTAATCATGCCCAGCGCTTGAGTCGGCACGGTCGTCGTGTAGCGGACGGGGCAGGAACTGTCGGTGTCGGCTTGGTCATACTGGGCCAACACCGGGACTTGCAGGGACCGCTTCAGGTGGACGTACACGCTGCGGCGGTTGGCCTGTTCCTTGTTAGACGTCGGCCAGCCCGAGCCGGGGACGGATTGGCCGGCGAGGATTTCCTTGGGGATTTTCGGGTAGATGCTCTCGCCGCCGGCCTTCATGTTCAGTTGGCCGCTGGCGGCCAGCACGGTGTCGCGCACCTCCTCGGCTTCCAGCCGGCGCATCGAGAAGCGGCCGAGCAGGAAGTTGGCCGGGTCGGCCTTCAAACCCTCGTCGGTCGCCACGGCAGTTTGTCGGTAGGTGTTGGACATCAGAATCGTCTTGTGCAGCTTCTTGACCTTCCAGCCGCCGTCGGTGAACTCGGCGGCCAGCCAGTCGAGCAGTTCCGGGTGCGTGGGCGGGGTGCCGAACTTGCCGAAGTCGTTCGGCGTGGCCACGATCCCGCGGCCGAAGTGCCCCTGCCAGATGCGGTTGGCCATCACGCGGGCGGTGGACGGGTTCTCCTTGGAGGCGATCCAGTCGGCCAACACTTTTCGCCGGCCGGCGGTGCGGCTGCCGGGTTTCGGCTCGGTGATTTTGGCGGCGGCCGTGCGGAGGACTTCGGGGAAGTCCGGCGTCACCGCGGCCCCCGGCACGTTCGGCAGGCCGCGGACCATGACGGTCGTCTGCGGCGGCCGGACGATGCAGTTGTTCACGGACAGGGCCAATTCCTGGTGCGGCATCGGCTTCTTTTCGAGCGTGTCGCGCTGGTTCTTCGTCACCGCGTACAGGGCGCCCGTCGCCTCGTTGAGGTACTTGGGCACCTTGCGGATAATCAGCGGCCGCTCGGCCCCTTCCGAGGCCCGCTGGTCGGCGGCGGGCATCTTCTTGATGGCCTCGTTCTCGATCTTCTCCATCTCGGCCTTGAGCTTTTCGATCTTCTCCTTGCGGTCGGCCAGTTCCTTCTCGTACCCGGCCCGGACCGTCGGCGTGGTGATGTCCGTCAGGTTGGAGGCCGAGCGCGTGTTGCGGTCGCCGCTGTACCGGCGCACGTCGCGGAAGAAGGCGAGCAGGCTGTAGTAATCCTTCTGCGGGATCGGGTCGATCTTGTGGTCGTGGCAGCGGGCGCAGTTCATCGTCATGCCGAGGAACGTCTGGGCCGTCGTCGCCACGTAGTCGTCGAACTCGTCGTACTCGGCCTGCCTCGGGTCGGCCGGCTCGTCGTCCCACACGCCGAGGCGGTAGTAGCCGGTGGCGATCACGCAGTCCGGGTCGTTCGGGTCGATCTCGTCCCCGGCGAGTTGCTCCTTGACGAAGCGGTCATACGGCTTGTCCTCGTTGAAACTCTTGATGACGTAGTCGCGGAACCGCCACACGAACGGCTTCGGGCCGTCCCGCTCGTACCCGTTCGTCTCGGCGTAGCGCACCACGTCCAGCCAGTGCCGGCCCCACTTCTCGCCGTAGTGCGGGGACGCGAGCAACTGATCGACAAGTTTCTCGTAGGCGTTGGGCACTTGGTCGTTCACGAATGCATCGACTTGTTCCGGCGTCGGCGGCAGGCCGATCAGGTCGTAGTACAGCCGGCGGACGAGGGCCAACTTCTCGGCCGGCTTGGCCGGCGCCAAGCCCTTCGCCTCCAGCTTCGCCAAGATGAACGCGTCAATCGGGTTGGCCACCCACGCCGCGTTCTTCACTTGCGGCGTCGCCGGCCGCGTCACCGCCTTGTAGGCCCAGTAGTTTCGGCTCTCGGCCGTCACCACGCCGGCCTTCGGCTCCGCGTGCGCCGGGACGGCGACGCCGTCTTTCATGGGCAGGTCCGCCTTCACCCATTTGGTGAGGATGTCGATTTGGGCGGCCGGGAGTTTGCCCGACGGCGGCATCTCCAGCATGTCTTTGTGGTTGATGGCCTTCAACAGGGTGCTGTCGTCGATCTTCTTGAAATCGACCGCCGGCCCAAGATCGCCCCCCTTGAGGATCGCTGCCCGCGTGAGCAGGGAGAAGTTCCCCTTCAGCTTGCCGTCCGCGTGGCACTTGTAACAGTTGGCCTTCAGGATCGGCTGCACGTCCTTCTCGTAGAAGGCCAACGCCTCCGGCGTGAACGCGGGCTTGCCCTCGGCCCCGGCGGCCCCGGCGAGCGTGACGGACAATAGTGGACAGAGAAGCCAACGCATAGACACGCACTCAGAGGGAGAGTGATTCGGGGCGGGCAGGCGGGTAGCTTGATTATCCGGGGTCGGAGGGGATTTGCCAACAGGGAGACGGGGAAAAGGCCGCCACTTGGCGAGCGGGGGGCGTCAGCCCCCTGTCTT
>JAYUGD010000633.1:0-1536 GCA_043767785.1 Zavarzinella sp.
GCTCGCCCGACTCCAAAAGTGCGAGGCGCGTTACCGTCTGCTGACGGAGAACTCCACGGACTTGGTCTGCCGCGTTAACCTCGACGGCGAGTACGTCTACGTCTCCCCGGTCAGCCGGGCGCTGTTCGGCCGCGAGCCGGCGGCGATGACCGGCCGGCCCATCCAAGACTTCGTGTGCGAGGCCGACTGGCCGCGGGTCGTGGACATTCTGGAAAAGGTGATGACCGGCCCGGCCGACCAGACGTGCCTGCACCGCGCCCGGCGCCACGACGGCTCGACCGTGTGGTGCGAGACGACGGCCAAGGGCGTGTGGGACGAGTACGGGGCCGTCACGGAAATCGTGACCGTCACCCGCAGCGTCGAGGAGCGGAAGCGGCTCGAAGCGCGGATGCAGAACTCAATGAAGATGGAGGCCGTCGGCCGGTTGGCCGGGGGAGTGGCCCACGACTTCAACAACATCCTCACCGTCATCAACGGGTTCAGCGAGATGGTCCTTCGCAACGTGGACAAGCAGGACGTGGCCCGCACCATCGGGCAGGTGAAGGAAATTCGCAAGGCCGGGGAGCGGGCGTCGTCCCTCACCCGGCAACTGCTGGCGTTCGGCCGGCAGCAGATCCAAGCCCGCGTGAAGCTGAATCTGAACGCTATCGTGACGGACACGGAGCAAATGCTCACCCGGCTGATCGGCGAAGACATCGAGATCGGCTTGGAGTTGCACCCGGGGTTGGGCTTCGTGAACGCGGACCTCTCCCAAGTGGAACAGGTGCTGATGAACCTCGTGGTGAACGCCCGCGACGCCATGCCGGACGGCGGGGACATCCGCGTGAGCACGGGCAACGTCACGTTTGACCGGCCGCCGGAAGAAGATGTCCCGGCCGGTGACTACGCCATGCTGGAGGTGGGGGACAACGGCTGCGGCATGGCCGACGCGCTCAAGGCCCGCATCTTCGAGCCGTTCTTCACCACCAAGGAGATGGGCAAGGGGACCGGCCTCGGGCTGGCGATGGTCTACGGCATCGTGAAACAGAGCGACGGCTTCATCACGTGCGACAGCGAACTGGGCCGCGGCACCACGTTCCGCATCTACTTCCCCCGCTGCGCGCCCCCGGCCTCTGAGTCCGAGACGCGCAGCCGGTGCGGGGCGACCACCGCCATCTTCGGGGACGAGACGGTGTTGCTCACGGAGGACGACGACGGCGTGCGCAAGGTGACGGCCGCCATGCTGCGGACGCTCGGGTACAAGGTGCTCGAGGCCGCCGGCGGCGTGGAAGCCCTGCGCCAGTGCCGCGAACACCGCGGGCCGATCCATTTGCTGGTGACGGACGTGGTGATGCCGGTGATGAACGGCCGCGAACTCGCCGACCGCGTGAAGACGGTCCTGCCGGGCATCCGCATCCTGTTCGTCTCCGGCTACACGGACGACGCCATCCTCCGCCACGGCGTCTTGGACGAACACGTGGCCTTCCTCAACAAGCCCCTCTCCCACGAGTCGCTCGGCCGCAAGATTAGGGAAGTGCTGATGCCCGCTTATTAACG
>JAYUGD010000634.1:0-1535 GCA_043767785.1 Zavarzinella sp.
CGTCCCCGAAGGCGTGACGGCCCTCGGCGGGGACAACCGCACGGGGTGCGCGGCCCTCGTCAACATGGTTTCGACGCTGCTCAAGAACAACCTGCCGCACCCGCCGATGACGTTGCTGTTCACGGTGCGGGAAGAGTCCGGCCTGTTCGGGGCGCGGTACGTGGACCCGGCCGTGCTGCGCAACCCCGTGATGGCCTTCAACATCGACGGTCGCTCGGCGTCCGACTTGAACATCGGAGCCGTCGGGGCTGACCGCTGGGAAGTCGATATTCACGGCAAGGCGTCGCACGCGGGCGTCCACCCGCACCGCGGCATCTCGGCAACGATGATCTTCGCGCTGGCGCTGGCCGAGATCCACGCCGGCGGGTGGTTCGGCTTGGTGAAGAAGGACGGCAAGGAAGGGACCAGCAACATCGGCTCCGTCGGCGACGCCGCCGGCAAGGCGGCCGGCGAGGCGACCAACGTGGTGACGGACTTCGCCCACATCAAGGGGGAGTCGCGCAGCCACGACACGAAGTTCTTCCGCGAGATCACGGCCGCGTACAAGCAGGCGTTCCAGACCGCGGCGGCCAAGGTGACGGACCACGAGGGGAAGCCCGGCAAGGTGAAGTTCACCGCCCGCACGGACTACTTCCCGTTCCGCTTGAAGGAAGACAGCCCGGCCGTGCAACATGCCGTCACGGCCGTCAAGAAGATCGGCCGCGAGCCGACCTGCAAAGTGACGAACGGCGGCCTCGACGCGAACTGGATGGTCAAGCACAACATCCCGACCGTGACCATCGGCGCCGGCCAGAACGACATCCACACCGTCAAGGAATGGGTGGACGTGCCCGAGTTCTTGGAAGGCTGCCGGCTGGCGGTGGCGCTGGCCAGTTCGTGATTAGATCGGCCGGTCTTTCACCAATTGACTAACAGCCTTAAAGCTCGGGTGGTCGGCCCCGCGCAGCCATTCGAAGGCGACGGTCTCGGCGCTCGTGAGGACAGCCCCGGCCCGCTCGCAGCGGCGGATGGCGGTTTCGCGGTCGGCGGCCCGGCGGGAGCGCACGGCATCTACGGCCAAGAAGACTTCCCGGCCGGCGTCGATCAAGTCGAGGACGGTTTGCAGCACGCAGACGTGGGCCTCGATGCCGACGACCACGACTTGCCGGGCCGTCAGCGATCCCAACAAGTCCTTGAACGGCTCGGCCCCCAGGCAGCTAAACGCCACCTTGGCGATGGGCGGTTGACTGAGCAGCGGCAGCAAGTCGGCGGTGGTAGAACCGAGGCCCTTGGGGTACTGCTCGGTGCCGATCACCGGCACGTTCAGCAGCCGCGCGGCTTTGGCCAGAAACGCGATGTCCCGCACCAGCGCGCCCGACTCGGGGATCGCGGCCAGGAGCTTGTCCTGCACGTCCACGACCAACAGGACAGAATCGGCGGCTAGCAATCGGGACATGTGAGTCCGAAAGGAATTACTTCTTCTCGCCCGTCGCCGGGGCGGCGGCGGCCGCCTTTTCGCCGAGGCGCTTTTCGTGCTTCTTGCGGCGCTTTTCCTT
>JAYUGD010000635.1:0-12383 GCA_043767785.1 Zavarzinella sp.
GCCCTCGGCGAGCAGGCCGCCGGCGCCGGGCTTGAACAGCGGGGCGTCCTTGGCGCTCGGCGGCGTCGCCCAACTCTTCACGGGGAACGGGCCGGTCAGCGGCTGGTGGGCCTTCTCGTCCGTGACGCGGAACAGGTCTTTCAGGATCGCGTCGCGGTTGATGGCGGCCGACAGCCCTTGCCGGAACTTCTCGTTCTGGAGACTCGGCTTGCGGTGGTTGACGGCCAGGATCGTGATGCGGCGGTTGTTCGGCATCGGGTAGACGCGCACGGTGTCCTTGATCGCCTCCTCGTTGCGGAAGCGGTTCACCAGTTCGCCCGGCAGGTCGGGGAACAGGTGAAGTTGCCCGGCGGTCACGATGGACTGGTTCGGGACGAAGAAGCGGATCTCGCGGATCGACGGCAGGCCGAACTTGCCGTCCCGCTGGCCGTAGTACGGGTTCACGCGGAAGACGGCGCACGTGCGGTTGGCCCCCTCGGTCTCTATTTCCTCGAACTGGTACGGGCCGGTGCCGAACGGCCGGCGGGCGAAGGCGTCGTCGTCCGCGCTCTTGCCCTGTTCTTGCAGCCAGCGGGCGGGGAGGATTTTGAACGTCGTCCGGCTTAGGGGTTCCAGCACGCCGTACTCGTAGGCGAGGCGCAGGCGGAACGGGTCGTCGATGCGGTCGATCTCGCGGAAGACTTCCAAGCCGTCGGCCCCCCAGCGGTCCTTGGCCGCCGCCTCGTTGGGCCGGCCGGCGGCCTTGCGGTTGAGCATCAGCGTGCCGCGCACGTCGCGGGCGTCCAGCACGTCCGGCCACGTTGGAACGTCCGGGGCGTTCTTGTTTGCCTTTGCCTGGTGCCCGAAGCGGACGTTCTTCGGCAGCGTGAACGACCGGGCCAGCGGCGACACGGTCGGCAACGCCTCCGCCAATTGCGGCCGGTAGCGCACCATCTCCGGGTCGGGGATGGCCTGCACCAAGCTCTCGAAGATCAGCGCGACGGCCATTTTTTCGCTGTCCAGCGTCGCCGTCGCGGGGGACATGCGCTCCGGCAGCCGGGAGACGCCGACGTACATCACCTTGCCGCGGACTTGTCGGCGGGCGTCGGCGATGGCTTGGAGGTCCGGGTCGAGCGTCTCGGCCTGCCGCAGTTTGCCGAGGGCGGCGGCCGACTTCTTTTGCGTGTCCAAGTCCCTGGCCTCGTTGACAAGCATGGTGGCCCGGTCCTTGAGCCGGCGCCGGGCCGCCCCGACGAGGTCTTGGTCTTTCAGGCCGGGCAACCGCTCGTAGGCGAGCAGGGACTCGCGCAGCCGCAGCAGGTCGTCGTCCGTCGGGGCCTTGAGGCCGCGCTCGGTGCGCAGCAGTTGCAGGCGGTACACGTCCCGCAGCACCTCGTTGTTCTCGGGGGCCTTGGTGAGGAGTTTCAGCCCCAACTCGTCCGCCTTGTCGTACTCCTTCTGGTCGATGTACGCCTGGAACTGGCCGCGCTGGTACTTCAGCCGCCGCTCGCGCATGGCGCGCTCCACGTCCCCCCACTCCTTGCCGACGCGCTTGTTGTTGTTCACCGCCAGCAAGTGGAACCGCAGCCCGCAGGCGACGGCCTTGACGGCGTACTCGAACTGGTCGGCCTTGGTCATCTTCCCGGCCGGCTCGCCCTTCACGAAGTCGTCGGCCCGCTCCAGGATGACAAATTCGTAAGGCGTGAACTTGAACCCGGACCCGGTGGCGAGCTTCTTCTCCGTGCTGGACCCGAGGGTCTTGTCCAGAATCTTGACGGTCAACTCGGCTTCCGGGAGTTCGCGCTTGGGCAGCAACTCCACCTTCCAGACGACGCCCCCCATGAACTCGCCGGTCATGCGGTCGTAGGGGATTGACAGCGCTTTGAGGAAATCTTTGGCCGCCTGAAACGGGGCTTTCACGGCCTCTTGGGCCATGCTTCCCACTTCCAAGTCGGCCCCCTCGGGCGGCGCGGCGTCTTTCTTGCCCGGCTCGGCGACGGGGACG
This sequence comes from Zavarzinella sp., assembly GCA_043767785.1. Taxonomy (GTDB): domain Bacteria; phylum Planctomycetota; class Planctomycetia; order Gemmatales; family Gemmataceae; genus Zavarzinella. The sequence continues at coordinate 1,985 of JAYUGD010000635.1, forward strand.
GGGACCACCGGGCGGGCCTTGGCGGCCGGCTCTTCCTCTTCGTCCTTGCGCGGCGGCTGGGCGGCCGCCCAGCCCAGAAAAGAGATCAAAAGGAGCGGCGACGCCAGCCGGAGAAGGTTTCTCGTCATGGGGGGTTCCTCCGCGGGCCGGGGCGAGATGTGAAAAAGATTTCATCTTCGGGACTCATTGGCCCCAATAGGGTTGAGTATACCATGACCCGACCCGATGGCGATTTGTTTCGCCACGAGGATCAACCCTTCCGCGGAGGGGTTCTCTCTCTCCGGTCTCGGGCGCACAATTGAATTGCACACAGGAGTAGGCACAATGGTTCGGAAGTTTTCGTTTGCTATCGCCTTATTTGCCTTAGTGGGAGTAGCCGTCGGCTCCATCTTCGCCGAGGAGATCAAGGCCGTGTTCGTGAAGTCGGACGACAAGACGATCACCGTCAAGATCGACGACAAGGAAAAGACCTACAAGTACGACGCCGAGAAGAAGATCAAGATCAAGATCAAGGACGAAGAGAAGGAAGTCACGATCGGCGACATGCTGAAGCGCCGCAAGGCCGACGACAAAGTCACCCTGACGGTCGAAGACGGCAACGTCGTCAACATCAAGGGCGACCGCAAGGGCAAGGACAAGGGCAAGACCGAGCCGAAGAAGGAAGAGCCGAAGAAGGACGCCCCGAAGAAGGACAACTAAGCGCCGCCGCTGACGGCGAATCAACCAGAACGCTGCCGCAGGGAGACCCGCGGCGGCGTTTTTTGCGTTTGGGGTTTTGTTGAAGAGACCCCCTCCGGCTCCCCCCTTGGCAAGCATTGGTCTCTACACTTGTTCCGGGCCAGGTTACACTGCCCCGCATGGCTCATCCACCCTGTCGTTGCCGCCGCGGCTCCCCACCCGCCTGGAGGACTCTTACCGCTGCTTGGTCAAGGGCTTCGGCAAAGCCGCCGCGGTGTTCGCCCCCGGACCCGGAGCCACCGTCGAACACCGGCGGGCCGCCTCCTTTGCCCAAAAACTCTGGCGCTTCTGCCGGAACAAACGCGTGACCTTTCCCGCCCTGGCCGAACCGCTGATCCAGCGGGTCCGCGACGCGGCTCCCCAAGCCGGGACGCTGCTGGCCATCCATGACTGGTCCACGCTCGGCTTCGCCGCCCATGAGAGCAAGGCCGACCGGGCGACCCTCACCCACGAGCACGACGTCGGGTGCGACCTGGCCACGGTCTTGGTCGGCCGCGGCGCCGACGGGGCCTGCCTGGCTCCCGTCTCGGTCAGTCTGACCACCAAAAAAACCGTCCTCACCACCGAAACCGGACGGGTCGCCAAGATCGCTCACGTCGACCAGATCCGGCCGCGCATGGACCGGATCGCCGCGATGAACCGCGGCGCGGACGTGGTTCACGTCATCGACCGCGAGGCCGACGCCGTCGGGCACTGGCGGGACTGGGCGGCCGCCGGACACCGGGCGGTGGTCCGGGCCGACGACCGGCTCGTCACCCACGACGGCCGGGAGCGGAAACGGGCGGACATCGCCGATGAACTGCGGGAGTCCGGACGCCTGACGGACTCCGGCGAGGCGTGGTGGAAAGGGCGGCGGGCGACGCGTCACACGGGCGAAACCCCGGTCGTGTTGGAGCGCCCGGCCCGGCGCCGCCGGGGAACGACGCAAGTCGACGTCCCGGGCGAGCCGCTGGCGCTGCGGCTGGTGGTGGTCGAGTTGCGCGACGCCAACGACCGCCTGCTGGCCCGGTGGCTGCTGCTGACCACCGTGCCGGCGGACGCGGCGGCCGCGGCGACGGTGGCCGCGTGGTAGTACTTTCGCTGGCGGAGCGAGAGCCGGCACAAGCTGATGAAGTCGGCGGGCTGGCAACGGGAAAGCTGGCGGCAACAAACCGGGGGCCGGCTCCTGCGGAAACTGCTGGTGGCCCTGGCGGCGCTGACGGACGTGTGGGCGCTGGAACGCCGCACGGACGAGGCGTCGGAGTCGTTCAAGACACTGCTGATGACGCTGTCGGGCCGCCAGACCAAGAAGAACCGTCCGGTGACGACCACGGCGCTGCTGGCCGGCTTGTGGGTGCTGCAACAAGCGGCCGCCTGGCTCGGCCGCGACGGCCCCGACAGTCCCAACGCCCTGTTGGAGAAGCACTTGCCCCTGTTCGCCCGCCACCGAAAAGAAGGGCTGGAAGTGTAGAGACCAATGCTTGCCAAGGGGAGCCGGAGGGGGTCTCTTCGGCCTCCCGCTGGGAACGTGACAATCAACCCCGGCCACATGCTTAGCGCTCTTGGGATCGTCAACCCGCCGTTGAATGCCGTATCCACCCAAGCCACGATCTCTTGCCGCGGCCCGTCTCGGGCCGCCCCGACTGGCACCCGGACCAAGGCCCGGAGTTGGTCGTCCACATGGCCGGTCACCACCGGACGCCTCCCAAGTGGAGGGCGGCGGCATGCCCGATCCGGACGGTGTGCGTCAGGCGGGCCGGATGCCGGGCGCGGGCGGCCCGGATGGCCCCGTCGAGTGAATCCGCCAAGAAGTGGTCGCCGGACTCCGGTTCGATCGCGACGAACCGCCCCCGGTGTTGGGCCTCCAGCGCGATTTGGAGACGCTCGGCGTAGATTCGCTTGGCCCGGTCGATGACGGCCTGAGTGTCGGCCGATACCCTGCTCATCCCCTTGCAACGATCCTATTCCCCATTGTAAACTCATCACGCACGACTGGGTAGAACCTGATCGGCTGTTCGCATGGTCGAAGTCGAGTGCTGGGCGCCATGTCCACGGCCTTGCGTGGACATGATTGAGGCTGAAGGCCACATGTCCACGCAAGGCCGTGGACATGACAACTGGCAACCGTCGTTATTCGCGGGTCACGGTTCCGTTCCACCGCCGGCAGGCGGTCGTGTTGGAGTCCCGCGTTCACGCGGTCTGTGACCTGTCACCCAGAGGCGGCCGGCGAACCGAGTCTTCGAGGGTTTGCCTTCTTGGGTGACGACTTTCGCCCCCCGGGGTCGGACCCTCGAAGACTCGGTCCTCCGGCGCTTTTTCTCGGGGAGGCCCGGACCGCCTGAAGGCGGGACTCCAACACGACCGCCTGACGGCGGTGGTCACGGTTTCGGGGGAAGGACATTGACGCAGCGGGAAATGAGTCATGCGTGTCTGCGGTTCCGGTGATCGCATCACAACCGGATAGTCCGCCCCTCCGCCACCCGCTATCCCGACCCGGCCGGTTTGCCAAGAATTCGGCGAATCGGTCGCGCGCAATGGCAGAGTGGCTGGCAGACCGACGACGCCGTGTCAACAAGACGGGCCGTCACCGCTTGACGGCCGGGCGGGGCGGCCAGGTTTCTTCCAGCAGCAGGCCGGAGATTTCGCCGGCGGCTTTCCAGGCTTCGCCGGCAGCCCGGACGTATTCGAGGCGGGACTCGGCCAAGGCCCGCTGCGATTGCAGCACGCGCAGGTACTCGAACTGGCCCCCCTTGAACGCCTCCGTCGAGAGGCGGAACGTCTCCTCCGTCTTCGGGATAATCGACTGGGCGTACCGCTCGGCCCGGCGCTTGGCGCTGGCGTAGGTCCGGTGGGCGGCCGCCAGTTGGTCGGCCAGCGCGTTCTCCGTGCGGCGCACTTCGTAGCCGGCGGAGCCGATGCCGGCCTGGGCGGCGATGATGTTCCCTTGGTTGCGGTTCCACGTCGGCAGCGGGACGCTGACGCCGACCATCCAGTCCGACGACTTGTTCTGGTTCTGGCGCACGTACGCGCCCGAGACGGTCAGGTTCGGGACGACCTCGGCCCGCGCCCGGTCCAAGGTGAGTTGCGACTTCTCGACGCCGACCTTCGCGGAAATGATCTCCGGGTGGCTCGCGGCGAGAATCGCCCGGTCGCGGTCGAGATCGTAAGCGGGCAGGGGCGTGTCGAACGAAGCGTCCAATGCGGGGATCGCCAACCCGGTGTCCCCGGCGACGGCCGCCAAGCGGCGGTACGCGGGAGGCAGTTCCCGCTCGGCGGCTTCCAAGTCGGCGGTGAGGCGTTCCGCTTCGATTTCCAATTGCACGAAGTCGAGCCGGGCGAGTTGCCCGCCGTCGAGCAGCTTCTTGCCGTTGGCCACCGACTGCCGGGCGAGGTCGGTCAGGTCGTGCAGCAGGTCGGTCCGCCGTTGCAGCGTGTAGGCGTCGTAAAACGCGGAGCGCACGGCGGCCATCAGGGCGTAGCGCTCGCCGAGCAGCGCGAGCGTGACTTGGTCCACTTCCTTGGCGGCGACGGCTTGGCTCAGGCTCAGCTTCCCGCCGGTGACAATCTCTTGGTTGAACTGCGGGGCCGTCCAGATGCCGCCGGGGCCGGTCTTGTCGCCGAGTTCGTCCCCGGTGACGGCGAAGACCGGGTTCGGGTACAGGCCCGCTTGGAGGCGCCGCCCTTGGGCCGCTTCAATCGCCAGCGTCGCCTTGGCGAGTCGCGGGTTCCGGGCCAGCGCCACGCCGACAAGGTCGTCCAAGGTGACGGCCTTCGGGGCCTTCGGGCCGGCGGGAGCCGGCAATTCCCGCGGGTCTGACGCGAACGCCGCCGGCGCCGGCTCTTGAGCGCACGCAATCGACCCGCCGAGTAGGACGCCGAGGGCCAACCAGTGGCGGGGGGGTGCCATCATAACCGCTGTTATCGGCATAACCGGGAGGCGGGCTGAACGGGAAAAGGCCATCTCTAGCCCGGCGGGGCACGTCCTCATGGCGGAGACGGTGACGAAAGTGATTCAGGAGAGTGGGAAGAAGTGAAGCCGGTTGGGGCGAAATGGAGCGCGGGTCATGCGCCTTCTTGCCGCAGACGGGCCGCGTACTCGGCCAAGACGGCGATTAACTCTTCGGTCGGGGTGCCCTTGCTCATGTGCAGGTCGAAGCCGGCCATGCTGGTCCGCTCCTTGGCGGCCCGGTCGCTGACGCCAGTGAGGGCGATGACGAACAGCGGCCGGCCGGCCAAGCGTGACCGCAGACGTTGGGCCAGCTCACACCCGTCCACGCCCGGCATGTGAATGTCCAGCACGGCGGCGTGCGGGAAAAATCGCCCGGCCTCGTCCAAGGCGGTCAGCCCGTCGTGGCACGCCCGCACGTCCGCGTCCAGTAACTCCAGCACGTCGGCCAAGCTGTCGGCCGCGTCCCGGAAGTCATCGACGCAGAGCACGCGCAGACCCGTCAAATCGGGCAGCGCAGTGTCACTCGGCGTGGGCATGGCGGGCCTCCCAGCGCGATGTTCAAGGCGGGCGTTCATGCCTATATGTTTAAGCAATCCCTGTGCCGAGATGGCCCTCGCGGCCCGATCAGTGAAATGTTGTGAATCGGTCTGCCATGTCTTTCGCGTCGCAGTCGCACAAGTCGGGCCGAGGCGCGGTCGGGATGATGGCGAGCGGGGGACGTGAGTCCCCCGCTTCTTTTGCCGCCCGCCCGGCTCGCGATCAGAATCAGGGGACTGACGTCCCCCGCTCCCCGGGTTTTCGACAACTCGTCGGCTTCTTCGTATTCGTTGAAATCTCTCGGCATCCCATCCACACACGGAACATGGACTCGCTTACACGGCGGCGAACACCACGCCCAGAACCAAGAAGATCGCCCACCAGTATTGGGCGGGGATGAAGAACAGGGAGTGCCCGCCGCCCCCCGTGCGGACCGACACGAGTTGCCCGGTGTGCGGGTCTTCGAAGCGGTGAACCTCGCCGCGGTTCATCAGCCGGCCGACCGGCCAACTGAGGGCCGCGGCCGCCCACAGCGCGGCCAGCTTGGGCCACCCGTGCGTTTGGTAAAAGTGGTCGTCGTTCATGCAGGTGTTGACGACGGATTGCGTCAGAACGAGGCACGCGACCGCGATCACCCCGATGAGGATGCCCCACCCGCTCCAGATTATCATTCGCCGCCCCTTCCGGACTGTCCGCAGACCGCCCGTTGAATTACACCTCCCCGCGCCCGCCCACGTCACGGACTTCCGGATCCCAGTCCCCCGCGCGGCGTCCTGGCGGGCTTGGCTCATCCGGATCATTTTGGGAACGCCAACGCAGCGGCTGTGCCCGACGGGGTGGCGCGGCCCGCCATGCCGCGTACCGCGACCGGCCGGCGAGTCCCAAGGCGCCCGGGAGCAAGCAGAGACAGCCGATCACGACGGCCACGAACCCCATGACGAGGACAACCGGCGGCGGGTCGCGAAGAAACTGCAAGGCGTACACGCCGATGGCGAGGTACAACGCGCCGATCAGGAGCGAGATGACACTGCCGACCGCGGTGCCCTTGGCCTTCCCGCGCACCGTCCGCAAGCCGAGGACGAAGAAGCCGGCCCCGAAGGCCATGTTGAGCCAGAACCCACAGGCATCGACGGGTGTGGGCTTGAGACCGCCGGGCCGCTCGGGCTTGCCGACTTGCAGCGCCAGCGGCAGGATCCCGTAGACGAGACATGCCCCGAAGACGGCCAACCCGCCCAAGGTGAGCCAAATAATGCCCGCCGCCATGACGCCGCCGGGAAACCGCCGAGGGGGTCGGGGCATATGCTCATCGTCGTGGGCGACTAGCATGACGAGTCCTTGGTCAAACGACGAGAGCGCCGAGCCGGCGAGCCGGCCCCGGGATGACTATGCCGGTCAGGCTACCGAACATGCAGCATCGTGTAAAACGATTTTCGTGAACATTCCCAAATGCGTCAGGACGCCTTCGCCCCACGTCATTCTTCTCGCCACCGCCGGCACAAGTCGGCGGCCGCCTCCGGCCACGTCGGGAATTGGAACGTGAAGCCGGACGCCAGCAGCCAGCCCGGGACGACGCGGCGGCTTTTCAGGACGAGTTCGCTTTCCGTGCGCAGAATGAAAGTCGCGATTTCGAGCATCCACTTTGTGGCCGGCAGGCCGACGCCGATGCCCCACGCTTGCCGCAGGCCGCGCATGAAGTCGGCGTAAGGCACGGGGTTCGGGGCGGCGACGTTGACCGGGCCGCTCAACTCGTCGTGGGCGATCAGCCAGGAGACGGCCCGGATAAAGTCGCCGTCGTGGACCCACGAGACGTATTGGCGGCCGTTGCCGACGGACCCGCCGAGGCCGCGGCGCACCAGGCCCAGCAGCACATCGAACACGCCGTCGCGGTCCGGGCTCATCGTCATCGCCGAGCGCAGCAATACCTTGCGCGTGCGCGGGGTGTCCGCTTCGTTGGCCGCCTGTTCCCACGCCTTGGCCACGTCGATGCTGAACCGCCACGTGTCCGGGGCGTTGGGTTCCGAGCCGCCCAAGAGGCCGGTCGCCTCGTCGTTCGGGGCGTCGTAGCGGTGGGCGTAGATCGTGGCCGTGCTGGCTTGCAGCCACACCCGCGGCGGCCGGGCGGCTTGGGCGATGGCCTGCCCGACGGCCCGCGTCGGGCGCGTGCGCGAGTCCATGATTGCTCGGCGGTTCTTCGCCGAGTACCGGCAATTGACGCTGCGCCCGGCCATGTTGACGACGACGTCGGCGCCGTTGATCTCGGTCGCCCAATCGCCGACGGTCTCGGCGTCCCAGCGCACGACCCGCCACGGGGCCGGCCCCGGCGTGCGACTCAACACGACGACCTCATGGCCGTCGGCAACGAAGGCGCGCGCCAGCAGCGTGCCGACCTGCCCGGTCCCGCCGGGGATCACGATCTTCATGGCTCACGCCGAATGGTATTGGGGGAAAGTGTGAGACCCCAACCGCGACCGGGGCCGGGAGGCAACGGGGCGGTATTCATTCCGCCGGGGCGGATCGTTCCGGCAGAATTCCACCGGGCGGCCCGACCCCGTCTCGCATCTCCTCGGCCACCAGGTATTGCCACGGCTCGCGGAACCGCAGCGCTCGCCCGTCTGTTAAGTGGACGACGACCCCGAACATCTCGTGGGCCGAGTAGTCGATGCCGTCCGAGGACTCGAACAGCCACGTCTCCACGTCCCACGCGCGGACAGACGCCCACGTGAAGTTACGCCGCCGGCCGTAGCGCAGCCACGGCCGGAGTTCCAACCCGCGCGCGTCCGTGACGACGCGGACACGCAAACACCCGGCGACGGCGAACGCCACGGCCCACGCGGCGGGCAACCCCCAAGCGTAATGGTAGCCGACGGAAGAGCCGCTCCCCGCGACGAACGTCAGCAGCGAGAACGGGCCGAAGAACCACGAGACGATGTCGGACGGCAGCGGCTCTTTGCGGACGCGCATCCGGGGATCCCCGCGCCTTACTCTTTGCGGCGGGCACACTTGCCCGCCATGTCCAACAGGATTTTCCCGTCCGGGTTCTTGGTCACGAGCGTCCACGCGGTGTGGTCCTTGTCGGTGACCGTGTTCGTGCCGGCCGCGGTGTTCCCCGCCTCGTCCGTTTCTCGCGAGGTCAGCGTCCGGGTTTTTTCGTCCCACGTCCCCCGAAACACGCCGCGGGGCATGGCGCCCGCGGCGTCGAAGTACCACGAGCGGTACACCTTGGCGTCCGCGTCGTAACTCATCAAGTGGAGAAATTCGGTCTTGGCCGGCTGCCACGTCCCCTCGCCGCGGAAGAACTTCCCCCCAAGGATCCACGCCCGCTTGGTGACGGCCGTGGACTTCGTGGCCGTCGGCAGCCACTCCGAGGGCTTGGTGGTCACGACCTCGTCCCACGTCCCGATGAAGGCGTCGAGGACTTGCATCTCAGCGGTCAACTTCGGCGGATCTTCCGCCCGTGCGGCCCCGGGAAGACCGAAGGCCATTGGGCAGCCGACCACGGCGGCGCAGAGGATGCGGCCGATGAATTGCTTGAAACTCGTCACGGATAAGACCCCTTTCGCTGAGTCATTGATCGGTCTTTAAATTGGCCGCGAGCCGCGGGGGCCGTTACCGGCCGCCGGGGTTCCCGAGGGGTACGTCGCCACCAGCGAAGTCGCGGAGAGTGATGTCGGTCGCTTCTGCCGGGACGACGAAGAAGAACGAGGCAAAGGCTTCGCCGCTCTTGACGGTGACGGAGACCGCGTCCGGCGACGCCTCGATTCGCCCGGCGTCGGATTCCGTGGACATCGCCCCGCCGGAGAACTTCGGGATCACCGCGCCCTTGAGGCCGTCGCTTTGGAGAATCTGCGAGGCCAGCGGCCGGGCGCCTGTGTCCCGCGTGAAGCCGACCTTGAAGCCGGTGACGGGGTACAGCCCCCCGGCGCCGTCGACGGCCCGAAGTTTCTTGAGGTCGATGGCCGTCCGGCCGGGCTGGGTGAACTTGATCTCCGCCCAGAGCAAGCGCTTCCCGGCCGCGGCGCCGACGGGGAATTCTTCGTCTTGGCCGCGGGCGCCGAGCGGGAGCCGTATGGTGATCGCGTCCACGAATTTGCCGCTCAAGACGACAACGCCGGCCGGCGCCTTGGGGGCGGCCGGCGGGACGCCGGCGGGCGGCACGCCGTTCGGAATGTTCGGTGGCACGAAGACCGGCGGCGCGCCGGCGGGCGTGTTCGGCGGGAAACCGGGCGGCTGGAAGACGGGGCCCGGTGTCGGGTTGACGGCCGTGGCGCCGGTTTTGGTGTCGGGTTTCGACGCCGGCGTGACGGCGGCGACTTCCGGCGCCTTTCCCCGAGTGAGAATGAAAACGGCGCCGGCGACGCCCGCCACGCAGACGCCCCCCGCGATCAACGCAAGCCACAGCCGCGAGGAAGGGGCCGGCGACTTCGCGGACGGCCTAAACGGCTCATCGTCGTCGAACGAAGACGTGGCGGCCGGCAATTGCTTCCCGGTGCGCAGGTCGAGGCCGCAGTTCAGGCAGATCACCGCGTTGGGCTTCAACGCCTCCCGACACGTCGGGCAGGCCTTGGCCGCGGGGGGGGGAGGGGGAGGCGGACCCTTCCGTTGCGGGACCGGCGGCGCGGCCGGCGGGACGGTGAGGGCCTGCCCGCAGGTCGGGCATTTGCCCCGCTTCCCGGCCAGTTCGTCCTTGACGCTGAATTGCTTGCCGCACGCACAGCCAACGAGAATCGTCATTAAACTGCTCCCAAACAAGGCCGCCGCCGGGGTGACGCCCGCGTCACTTCCGCGCCCAGAGGATGTTTTTATTGACCGCTTCCAAGTAGTCGTCCCACGCGAAGCCGGGGTGGCGGGCTTCCAACGCGGCCGCCGACGGCCACGGCCCTTTGCCCTGGCTGGCGAACCAGGCGTCCGCCAGACCGAAGGCCATGCCGTCCATCTCGGCGGCGAGTCGGCTCGCCTCGGCGTACTGCGCCGCACTGAACCCCGGCGCCTTGTCCGCGATCAACTCGGCCGCCCGCGCGTCCCCGGCGTGGCCCTGGTCCCACTTCACCCGCAGGGCCGTGCTCAGGAGCTTTTGGGGTAACGGGTCCATGGAAACGTGCCTCGCCTTAAAGGGGGAGTTCGGAATGGTGTCGCGACCGCGAACGGGCGCCGGCGTTTTACCTCACCCCCCGGCCCCCTCTCCGAAGCGGAGAGGGG
>JAYUGD010000636.1:0-1531 GCA_043767785.1 Zavarzinella sp.
CCCGCGGGGATCAACCCCGCGGCTCATTATGATTGGCAGCCGTTAGGCCAACGCTTCCTTCACCACCTCGCCGGCCACGTCGGTGAGGCGGAAGTCGCGGCCGCCGAAGCGGAACGTCAGTTTCTTGTGGTCCACGCCCATCAGATGCAGGATGGTGGCGTGAAGGTCGTTGACGTGGACGGGCCGCTCGGCCACGTTGTAGCCGAAGTCGTCCGTCTTGCCGATGACGGTCCCCTTCTTGACGCCGCCGCCGGCGAGCCACATGCTGAAGCAGCGCGGGTGGTGGTCGCGACCGAAGCCGGCGGCCAGGTTGCCTTGGCCGTAGGCGGTGCGGCCGAACTCGCCGCCCCAGATCACGAGTGTTTCGTCCAGCAAGCCCGCGTTCTTCAAGTCTTGCAGCAGGCCGGCGGCGGGCTGGTCCGTGGCCATCGCTTGGCGCTTGACGCCGCCGGTCACGTCGCCGTGCTGGTCCCAGCCGCGGTGGAACAGTTGCACAAAGCGCACGCCGCGCTGCACCAGCCGCCGGGCCAGCAGGCAATGCCGGGCAAAAGAGCCGGGGGTCTTCACCTCGGGGCCGTACAGGTCAAGCGTCTTGGCGTTCTCCTTCGTGATGTCCATCAATTCCGGGACGGACGACTGCATCTGGAACGCGAGTTCAAAGCTCTTGATCCGGGCCTCGATCTCCGGGTCTTTCACTTCGCCGTGGCGCAGGCGGTTCAATTCGTTGATGCCGCCGACGAGATCGCCGCGGGTCTCGGGGCTGACACCCTGCGGGTTAGACAGGTACAGCACCGGGTCGTTGCCGGCCATGAACTGCACCCCCTGGTGCTGGCTGGGCAGGAACCCGCTGTGGAAGTACCGGGACGGGATCGGCTGGTCCATCGGGCCGGAGAGCATCACCGTGAACGCGGGCAGGTCTTTGTTGGCTGAGCCGAGGCCGTAGCTCATCCACGACCCCATGCACGGCAACCCCGGCTGCGGCCGGCCGGTCTGCATGAACGTCACCGCCGGGTCGTGGTTGATCGGCTCCGAGTGGATCGACCGGATCAGGCACAAGTCGTCGGCCATCGTCGCCAAGTGCGGCAGCGCCTCCGAGACTTCAAGGCCGGACTTGCCGTGCTTCGTCCACTTGTAGCCGGTGCTGGCCGTCTTGAAGTGCCCTTGGTTGCGGGTCATCAGCGTCACCCGCTGTTCGCCCAAAATGCTCTTGGGCATGTCCTGCCCGTGCATCTCCTTGAGCTTGGGCTTGTTGTCCCAAAGATCGACGTGCGACGGCCCGCCGGCCATGAACAGGTAAATAACGTTCTTGACCTTCGCCGGGAAGTGCGTCCCGTTCAGCACGCCCGGCACGGCGCTCGGGGCCGCCTGACTCTGTTCGGCGAGCAGCGACGCGAGGGCGGCGTAGCCGATGCCGGAGGACGTTTGGGTGAGGAACCGGCGGCGGTGGAGAGAGTGGAACATGGAAATTCTCTTGTAAGCAAGACACATCAACCAGTGACCGTTTAGCCGCGACGCGACGCTTCGGAGTGGA
>JAYUGD010000637.1:0-4581 GCA_043767785.1 Zavarzinella sp.
CCAAGCCAACTGGCGTCCATGGCCACTCGGCTTGGCTCGGGGAACGCCCGCTGCAGCGTAGTGGCGCCGCGGAGCGTTGGCGGTCGCGGGTCCAGGGGACGTCAGCGCGGGTTCGGCCACCACGCTGAGCTCTGCGTTCGGCAAGACGTGGAGAAGGCGAATGGCTGACGAGGGCTGGCATTATCAAGCGGGTGGCGCAGAACATGGCCCCGTGTCACCGGCCCTGTTGAAACGGCTCGCAGACCTTGGCAAGTTACTGCCGGAGGATCGTGTCCGACGGCAGGGAGAATCACGATGGGTCGCTGCGCGGAGCGTCAAGGGCCTCTTTGAGGAGAACGGGCCGCAGATCGCACTGCCCACCACGGTGAGAGGCGCAGACCCGGCGGGGTTCCCCGCGGCCGGGCGACTGTCGGATTGGGGCCTTGCGTCGCTGGTGATTGGCTGCACGATGCTCCTCTCGCGAAGCAACTTGGGGCCTGGCTTCGTTTTGTTTGACAATCGCAAATCGGTGACGACGATACTCCTGCTATCTGTGAGTGAGCTGATCCATCTGACCGGCGTTGCGTTTAGCCTGTGGGCAGGCATCTATGGCGTTTCGGCCGCCCGCAAGACCAACGCCGGGCGCGGGTTGCCAATGGCCGGGATTGTCGTGTCAGGGGTGGCTCTGCTGTCATGGCTGATTGGACTCATCGCCCTGATTCGCGCACTAGACAGCGACAGATGGTAGGTTGGATGCCGGCGCGGGAGGCCAGAAGGCTGTGCCGCCTAACAAGGCGTTGCAGGTGACCGGGGGCCTCAGTCCTCATAATGTGGTGTCAGCCGTTTCGGCCTCGGCAACTGAACTCGGACGTTAGGCTTTACTGGAGGCGAACGATCTATGGACATTTTTGCTATCGCTGGGTTGGTTCTGATTATCTTGCTTCCGATTGCCCTCATCATGTGGAGTCAGCAGAAGAAGCAGATCGGCACGATCCGCTGCAAGCGGTGCAACCACGTCGGTCCACCGAAGGGACAATTTGTCCTCTTCCGCGGAATAAAGCCAGTCTGTCAAAAGTGCCAGAGCGAAGACTGGGTCGCGGCAAAAAAAACCTGAAAAAGCAGATCATCATGGCTCAGTTCAAGTCTACGAACGCCGGAGCTCTGTTGCGGGCGCACCAGCCAGCAGACCATTCTTACCTTCTGTCGGAAGTGGGCCTGGGGCAAGTTGCGGCCGGAGCCGCTCTCGCTGACGAAGCGTATGCCGAGCTACTCCAACTCGGGTATGTCGAGCAATCGTCGTCAGCGTTCGTTATGCCGTACTTCGGTGCCGTGGCCCGCAAGCCGTTCAAGATGACGGACGCTGGCGTCAAGGCAAAAAAAGCCTAACAAAACGCTGCGGCAGACGGCGGCCGCGAGGCTGGTTTGCGGCAGACAACGGCCGCGAGGCTGGTTTCACGAGGTTCAACGGTTCAGCGCGCGGCCGTCGCCGCCAGGCCGCGGGCCACCGCCATGTCGTGGACCCACCTGGCGTTCGCGCACGCCTCGATGACCAACAGGGCGTCCGGATGTTCGGCGAAGAGCCGCTCGAAGTCGTCCGCGTCCGTGTCGATGGTGCGGAAGACCGCCTCGCGGGTCGAGCGGCGATAAAAGCGGACAACGCACTTGAACCGCCCGAGGTCGATGGCCATAATCACGTCAGACATCGCAAGCCCCTTGTGTGAGAGGGTGTGCCGGCCTATTTCGACTGTAACCACTTCCCCGACGGCTTGCGTGGATTCTTTCGGCGGCGCGGAGGGTGATTCGATGGAGGGCGCGGCCGGGCCGTGGTGGTTGCCGGGCACCCTCATCGGTTTGGTGGGCGTCCTCGCCATCGTCGCGGGGTTCGCCACGGGCGGGCCGGACGCGGTGGGCGGGGTGGTGTTCGGCGGCGTGGCCCTGGCGGCGGCGGCCGTCATCCTGTGGCGGCGGGCTCCTACGTCGGGCGGCCCGGGGTGAAGCGACGCCGAACCAGACGTTGCACTTTAGCTGACCCTCTCATTGATCTCCAACTGTTGCACCGTGCCATCGCGACATCCGTGGCGTTCACCGCCGCGGAATTTGACCGATGCGCACTTGGGTGAGCGCGCAAGCGTTAATCGGGCAACACGTTGGGGTTAAGAGGCAGCCTGTCCGGAATGCGTCCCTGGTGCGGGGGGTGGTTCCGTGATCGTGAAGAAAGTTGTCATCTACTGCCGGTACTCGTCGGACATGCAGCGGCCGGAGAGTTGCGCCGACCAGGAGCGGGCCGTCCGGGCCGGGCTGGCCCGGATGGGCGTCGTCGGCTACGAGGTCGTCGTCATTTACGACGAGGCCGAGTCCGGCACCAAGGTCGCCCGCGACGGGTATCAGGCGCTCGCGGCCATGGTGGCCCGCGACGAGGTCGCCATCCTGGCGGTGGACGACCAGTCCCGGCTGACGCGGGCCGAGAACGCCTACTCGTTCATCAAGGACCTGGTGTTCGCCGGCGGGCGGTTCGTGTCCACGGGCGAGGGCATCGACACGGCCGCCGCCGGGTGGGAGTTGAAGGTCCAGGTGATGGAGCTCCACCACGGGCAGACCGTCCGCGACCTCCAGCACCGGGTCCGCCGCGGCCAGCGCGGGCGGGTGGAGGCCGACGGCAGCGCCGGCGACTTCCCGTTCGGGTACGAGTCGTACTACCTGGACCCGGACTGGGCCGCCCAGCTGGCCCGCCGCGGCCCCAAGCCGAAGAAGGGGCTGCAAATCTGCGAGGAGGAGGCGCGGTGGGTGCGCCAGGTCTTCGAGTGGTTCGTCGCGGGCCGGTCGATCGGGTGGATCGCCCGCCGGCTGACCCGCGAGAAGGTGGCCAAGGGCCGCCGGGCGTCGACGCCGGGGTGGCACCCGCATCAAGTCCGCCGCCTGCTGACCAACGAGAAGTACGTTGGGGTCTGGGCGTGGGGGCGGACGACTACCTTGCGCGACTCCAAGGGGCGCAAGAAGCAGGCGGCCGCGCCGGCCGGCGACGCGGTGTCGCGAGGGCGCCCGGGCCTGCGGATCGTCGACCAGGCCGTGTGGGACCGGGCCGCCGCCCGGTTCGCCGCCCTGGGCGAGCTGTTCGGGCGCAAGCCCGGCCAGAAGCCGCGCGGGCCGCGGCCGAACCCGGCCGACACGTACCCGCGCTCGCCCCTCGGCGGGGCGCTCGTGTGCGGCGGGTGCGGCGCCAGGCTGTGGCAGCACCACAGCAACGGCCGCCGGTACTACGCCTGCCCCGGGGCGAAAAAGGGCCTGTGCGCCATGGCGGCCCAAGTCCCCGCCGACCGGGCCGAGCGGGCGCTGACCGACTTCCTGCTCGACCTCCTGCGCGGCTGGCCGGAGTGGATGCGGACGGTGTACCGCCTGACGGGCGACGCCGTCCGCGCGGCGGCGGAGCGGGCGCCGGCGGAGCGGGCGCGCGACGGGCGGCGGGCCGCCGACCTCGGCCGGCAGATCGGCAACCTGGTGGCGGCGCTGGCGGACGGCGGCCTGGTCAGCGCCGCCGTGGCCGCCCGGCTGCGGGAGGCGGAGGCGGAGAAGGCCGAACTCGACCGGCGGCTGGCCGCGGCCGCCGGCGGCCCTTCGACCGCGGCGCTCCCGGACGAGGCGTGGGTGGCGGCCCGCCTCGGCGAATGGGCCGGCCAAGCCCCGGCCGAGGGCCCGGAGTCCCTCCTGCGCCTCGCCCTCGCGGCCGTCGTGGCCGAGCCGGTGGTCGCCCCCGGGAAGACGCGCGGGTTCGTCCGGCTGACGGCCCGGGTGAAGGCCTGGGAGGTGCTCGCCGCCGCGCTGGGGAGCTCCCTGCCCGCCGCGGCCCGGCTCCTCTCGCCGGCGCCCGAAGACGACGGCGGGCCGGCGTTCGTCATCGACTTGGGGGAGCCGACGGCGATGGACCGGTGGGCGCCGCAGATCGCCGCGTGGCGCGCGGCCGGCGTGAGCTGGGGGGAGGTCGTCCGGCGCACCGGCCTGGACCTCAACCGGGCGTACCGCGCGTGGGCGCGACACACGGCCGCGGAGGGCGACCCGCCGGCCGCGTAAAGCCCGTTGAAAGACAGTGAGCGTCGAGGCCCGGCAAATTGCCGGGCCTCTTCTTTTTCCCCGCCCCGTCCATTTCCGACAAAAGGAGGATGACATGCCGAACTGGTGGCTGCAATGGGCCGAGCGGATCGCCCAAGTTCTCGCGGAGCGGTGGGCGTGCTCGCTCGCCGCCCGCCGCTGTGAGGGGCCGGAGGACCGACCCGCGGCCACGGAGCCGGAGCCGGAGCCGGGGCCGCGGCCGGCATCCGCGCCCGGCCCGGACACGCCGCGGTGAGCCGGCCGGCCACGGCCCGGCGGTGTTGTGCGGCGTCATAACGAACACGGCGCCGGCGCCGTCAAACCGCAGGGGACAACGCTTCTGAATCGTCGCGCCGGCCGGGGGCCGCCCGTCGGCGCCCGGCCGTTCGGCCGCCCCGAGACTTGACGCGACGCGGTCGGACAAGTGGCGCCGCCTGCGCGGCTAAATTCCCGGGCGGAATGCGTCATGATCCTTGACGGGGACTACTTCGCCGTCAGCGGGTCATCGCCGATGCCATT
>JAYUGD010000638.1:0-12341 GCA_043767785.1 Zavarzinella sp.
GCGGAGCGCGTCCCACGACTGCAACCGGAGTTCATGTCCGCTAACCACGGGTGACGCCCGCGGGACGCGCTCCGCTGCGCAAAGCCTCCGCGTCGCGGCTAACAAATCCGTCACTTTTTCGCCGCGATGCAGAACAGACGCTTTTCCCCGCGCAGGAAGATCTGCCCGTCCGCGAAGGCCGGGGAGGCGTAGACGGTTTCGTTGATCTTGTTCTTCTCGACCACGTCGAACTTCTCCGACGCCGTCACGACGAACGTCGCGCCGTCGTCGTCCGCGTAGAAGACTTTCCCCTCGGCGGCGACCGGGGAGGCGCTGTGGTGCTTGCCGAGGCGCTCGAACCAGTGGAGCTTGCCAGTGCGGGCGTCGCGGGCGCTGGCCAAGCCGTTGTCGTGGACGAGGAAGATGTTGTCCCCGGCCGCGACGGGGGAGGGGACGTAGCCGGCGCCCTTTTCCTCGTGCCAGACCTCGTGCGTCTTGGTGACATCCCCCGCGCCGTCCGGCTTGATGGCCATGATGTGGTAGGTCGGGAAGCCGGCGGTCAGGAAGAACAGGTTCTTGTGATAGATCATGCTGGCGACGAACTGCTCCGTCGGGCCGTGGATGTGCCAGATTTGCTTGCCGGTGTCCGGGTCGTAGCTGTCAACGGCCCAGGCGCCCGTCATCACCATCTGCGTCTTGCCGGCGGCCTCGGCGATCAACGGCGGGCAGTAGGAGCGGATGCGCTCCGGGCGGTCGATGCGCCATTTTTCGTCGCCGGTCGCCCGGTCCAACGCCACGACGTAGGCGGGCTTCTTCTTGCCGAAGGCGTCTTGGTCGCAGTTCACGATCACCAGACTCTTGTAGATGATCGGCGGGCTGCAAAACCCGTGCTGTGATTGGAACTCGCCCGGCACTTGCCGCCAGACTTCGTTGCCTTGGAAGTCGTAGGCGGCGACGACGACGTTCGGGTTCTGGTGGAAGGTGACGAAGACGTGCGTGCCGTCCGTCGCCGGGGTGGAACTGGCGAAGCTGTTCAACTTGTGGACCGGCTCCTTCGGGGCCGTGAGGACCGTCTTCTGCCACGCGATTTTGCCCGATTTGCGGTCGATGCAGATTAAGACGCGGTCTTGGGGCTTCTTCGGATCGGGGTCTTCCAGGCACGTCGTCAGGAACACGCGGTCGTTCCAGACGATGGGGGACGAGTGCCCCTTGCCGGGGATTCCGCACGCCCACGCGATGTTGGCGCCCGACGCCGCGTCCCACGTGGTCGGGAAGCCCTTGTCGAGCGAGGTGCCGTCCCCGCGCGGGCCGCGCCACATGGGCCAATTCTCGGCCGGGGCCGCGGAGACGAACGAAAGCACGGCAACGAGAGGGATCAAAAATCGGGACATGAGGTGAACTCGGCGGGATAAAAAAATCAATCAACACGTTTGGAATGACCGTCTTTCGGCCTGAAAGGCCGACGAATACAGCCCAGCCCGTCAGGGCTGGGAACGCGGGCGTGAGTTTTTGCGGTCTGAAGGACCGCTGAACTCTTCCCAGTCCGTAAGGGCTGGGCGACGGCTTGCCACGGCTGAACAACCCAGACGGACCTTCAGCCCGAAAACGATTGTATGCCGTAGTTACCCAGCCCTGACGGGCTGGGCTGTATTCATCGGCCCTTCAGGCCGAAAAGACATCAAATTCCTAAACGCTTTACGACCTTGGGACAAACTTCACGCACACCGGGGAGCCGACATCGGCCTTCTGGTCGGTCGGGGAGAGTTTGCCGGTCTCCGGGTCGATCTTGAACACGATCACGCTGTGGCCGTCTTGGTTGCACACGAGCATCCACTGGCCGCTCGGGTCGATGTTGAAGTTGCGGGGGACTTTGACCCCCTCGCCCTGGTGGCCGAGGGCCGTCAGTTCGCCGGTCTTCTGGTCCACGGCGAAGGCGGCGATGCTGTTGTGGCCGCGGTTGGAGACGTACACGAACTTGCCGTTCGGGTGGACGACCGTCTCGGCCGTCGAATTGCCTTTCGTCGGTTCCGGCAGGGTGGAGAGCGTGCCCCCCTTCGTGAACGCGCCCTTGTCGGCGTCGTAGGTCAGGGCGGTGACGCTGGACTTCATCTCGTTGCACACATACGCCCACGGCTTCGTGGGGTGGAAGGCGAAGTGCCGCGGGCCGTTGCCACCGTCGACGTCCAAGGCAGGCGGGTCGTTCGGCGTGATCTTCCCGTTCGTGTCGTCGAACTTGTACACGAGCAACTTGTCGAGGCCGAGGTCGGCGACGACAGCGAACCTGTTCGCCTTGTCCAAGTTAACTGAGTGGGCGTGCGGTTCGCCCTGCCGGCCCTTGTCCTTGCTCGCCCCGGTGTGCTGCACGAAACACGACGCCTCGCCGAGTTTGCCGCCGCCGTGGACCGGCAGGACGGCCACGCTGCCGCCGCCGTAGTTGGCGACCAAGACGTTCGTGCCGGTCAGGTCACAGGTGATGTGGCACGGGCCGGCCCCGACGGAAGATTCCACATTTACCAATTCCAGTTTGCCCGTCTTTGGGTCGAGGGTGAACGAGCCGACGCCGCCCCCCTTCTTGCCCTTGATGCCCTCTTCGCAGACGCAAAACAGGTGGGTCAACTTCGGGTGAACCGCGAGGAACGACGGGCTGGCGATCTCGGCGGCCACTTCCGGCGTGCCGAGCTTGCCGGTGGCCGCGTCGAACTCGATGCGGTAGATGCCCTTGCTGGCTTTGCCGGTGTACGTGCCGATGAAGGCCCAATACTTGCCGCCGGCCGGCGGGGATTCCGCGTGCATGGTGGGGACGCCGAACAGCAGCCCGAAGAGGGCCGCGAGAGTGGTGAAGCGCATGGGGGAAGTCACGTGGGGTAGGGGGCGACCGAAGGGATAGTTTACCCGCGGCGGCCGGCGATGTCACGCGCAAAGCGGGAACGGTCCGCCTCGTGGCCGACGTGTTGCGGGCCGGGCGGGCCGTCCGTATCATCCACCACGGGGGGCGTCTCCTCCGGATCGAATTCGCCGTGCCCTGAGCGGCCGCGGCCGGGCCTCCTTTGCCGACACCGTCACGGATTGACCGGGGGGCCTTCGTTGCCGTATCAAGTCGCCTACGATGTCTTGGAAGACGGGTACCACTTCGGGTTCGCGTGGATTGGCGTGCCGATCGGGGTTCTCATTCTTGTCATGGCCGCCCTGCGGCCGCGCAAAGCGGCCCGGCGGCTGACGTGGTACCCGCCGTACTACGGCAGCCCGTTGGTCGGGGTCGTGGCGGGCGGCTTGTGCGCCACGGTGTTCGCCGCGGTCATCGGCGTCTCCCTTTGGGATCAACACGCTTGCCGACAAGACGCCTTGCGCGGCGGCTGCCCGACCGTCGAAGGGAAGGTCACCCGGTTGCAAAAGCTCAAGTCGCGCACCGAGTTCGAAGTGGCCGGCGTGCCGCTCCAGTACCACCGCCGGTCGGCCGGCTTCCGGGGGAAGTTCACGAACCCCGACTTCCCCATCGCCCTGATGAACGACGGCCTTCCCGTCCGCATTCTCTATTGCGGCGAGAATATCCTCCGCATTGAATACTTGCCGCCGTGACCGGCCTTCGCCACACGGCCGGTGAATTCAGAACGTCTACGGAGTCGGCGATGGCCCAGTGCGAGTCGTGCGGCAAGCGAGTCGGCCTCCTGCACCGGAATCTCATCGGCCGCACTCGTTTCTGCCCGACCTGTCACCAAGCGGAAAAGAAGGCCGCCACGGACCACGCGGCCAATCAGGCGGCCGAGGAGTTGCGGGCGTTGGTCGAATCGTTACGGGCCGCCGGCCTCGCCCGTCGTCTCTGGGTCGGCGCCAAGAACGGGGCGCTGATCGGATTCGTGGTTCCGCTCACGCTCGTCCTCGCGGTCGCCGGCAACACGCGCGCGGATTGGGCCGTCATCCCGGGGTCGAATCGGACGGCTCGCCTCGTGCTGGCGGTGATTGTCGTCGTGGCGGTCGGCTGGTGGCTGTCCGGCATGGCGTGGGGCTGGCTGGCGCTCAGTGTATGGGCGGCGTCCTCCGTCGTGGGGGCGATTCTCGGGGCCACCGCCGGGGCGCGCGGCCGGTGGGGCTGGCTGTGACGCGGTGGCGTGAGGGCCGGTCTGTTAAACGGCGTCTTCCCGGCGAAAGTCCTTCACGATGCGGTCGGCCCGGCGGTTCATCGCCGCCGTGCGCAGCGCTTTGAACGGCTGTAACAGTCCCCAGACGATCAGGTAGGCGCCCTTGAGCGTAGTCCGGTACACATCGTTCCGTTGGTCGTAGGACAGCCAGCCGCGGACGACTTGCTCGTCGTACGTTTTGACCAGCACCACGCCGGTCAGGTATTCCAGCCCTTTGCCCCGGTCGTACACGACTTTTTTGGCGCCGGCCATTTCGCGCATCCGGTATATGTGCAGGCGGTAGAGTTCCACCGCGTCGGTCACGGCGGGAACCTGCGTGCGGACGGCTTGCGGGGCCGGGTGAAAGGCGTTGAGTTGCGCGGAGTTGTAGCTATTGAAGACCGTGCCGTCTTCGAACTTGGTGCTGAACTCGATGTAAGCGGTTTGGATGGGCGCTTCGCCGCGGCCGATCAGCACGGTGACCATCGCCTTGTCGCCGGCGGGCCGGTTGACCAGCATGATCAAGTACGAATCGACGTTGGGGGCGGCGTCGGGGATTTGCACCAGCAACGGCTCGTCGAAGCCCAAGGCCACCACCGCCCGCGTCCGGGACATCAGGAAATCCGCGAGCGGCCGGTCCAGTTCGGCGAGGTCCAACGCCATCACCTTCGGGTGGGCCGGGAACTTCTGCTGGAAGTAGATGAGCAGCGGCAGGCCGAAATAATACGCCAGCGCCAAGACCGGCAGCCACTTCGCGTAGTCGAGCAATGTGTCCATGACCGGAACTCCGCCCGCCACAAATGGCCCGCCCCTCACAGGGCGTCGTCGTAATCGGCGTCGCGGCCGCGGTCTCCGTCGTCCCACTCCGCCGGACTCGTCTCGGAGAGTCGCCGGTTATAGCCCGCGATCTTCACCCAGTACATGATCCAACACACGAGGGACGCCAAACTGAAGATTCCCCCAATGTAGGGGATGATCCCGAGTAGCGCCAAAACGGGGTACGTAACCCCCAGGCTTCGGCCGTAGTCCCCGCCCCCGTAGATTTGGCGGTCCCGGTATTCGTCACGGAGCGAGTCGGCCAAGCGGGCTGTCGTAAAGAAAATCCAAATGTTGCTCACGCATGGGATCAAGTTGAGCCAAACCAACCCCGGCTCCATCCTCCGGTTGTGCGGAGCGGTGTGCTTGAAGCACCGGGAAAGGGTGAGCAAGAAAAAGATTTGGACCGTCAGCCCGATAGCGAAGCCGACCGCGACGACGGCGATAATAACGGGAATGAGTTCAGGCGGGATGTTGTCTTGAGGCACCCCGCCGGCTTGCGCGAACAGCATGTGACCGCCTAAACTGAAAATTGGCCGCCGCGAGTTAAATGAGTGGGAATGCTTGGTGCCGGCACGGCCTTTGATTCCGGGGGCGTTGCCCCGCGGAATCGAAGGCATCGGCAACGGTTAACCGATCACGTCTTCGGCCGGGGTGGCGGGCCGGGGGTTGCTCCCGGCGGCGGCATGCCGGGGATTCCTCCGGGCGGCATGCCGGGCGGGACGCCGCCGCCGCCGGCGTTGTCCTTCTTCTCCTCGGGCAGCAGGCCGAACTGGAAGGCCTTGAAGAACTCGTTCGGATCCATCGTCAAGTCGTTGGCCCGGACTTTCAGCACGGCCACGGTCTCGCGGTTGTTGTGCAAGATCAGGGTGTGGTACGGGATGTCCCCGTTGTGGAGTTTCACGCGGACGCCCGGCTTGTTGTCGTGGTCCTTGTCGTCCACCGCCTTCACGGCGGCCCCGCGGAATAAGTCGCCGAACTGGCCGGCCTTCACGGCCGCCTCCAAGTCGGCCTTCACCTTGGCCGGGTTGTCCGGCTCGGAGAATTTGAACGGCTCGAAGGTCAGCGACAGACTGGCCCCGCCTTCCAAGTTCTTCGGCCACGTCACGGACAGCGTGTTGGCCGTCGGGAACGAGTTGAAGTCGCCCGGCATTTCCATGTGGAAGCCGTACTTGACGTGCTGGAACGTCACCCATTTGCGGGCGGGCTTGGCCGGGATGGCGGCGGGCCCCTCGTAGGTGGCGGACTTGAAGTAGGCGTCCACGTCGGCCTGCTTCGGCGGCGTGTCGCCGGAGACGGCCATGACGAACCGCGTGCCGTTCATCAGCCACTGCCGACACACGTACACCGGCTTGTCGCCCCCCTGCGGGCGCGCCTTGAACTCGAACCCCTTCGCCGGGCCGAGGTTGACTGTCGGGGCCGGGGCGCCGTCCAGTTTCAGGCCGTTCCGCTCCGTGAACCGGCCGATCTCGTCGGCGGCCCACTGGTCGGTCATCTCGGCGGGGCCGTACCCCTTGTGGAGGGCGTACACCGCGAAGGTCGTCCCGCTGCCGGCGGCCTTGCAGTTGTAGATCCTCTCGTCGTCCCGCTCGGTCAGGGACTCGATCCGGCCGGGGGGCATGCCGATGCTCAAGCGGGACCCGTACACGCGGACGGGCAACGGCTGCCAGTCTTTCGGCAGGTCCTGCGCCACCGGCAGGGGTTCCTTGTTGGGGACGGGGATGTTCCGAAGCCGGCGGTCGCCCGTCAAGTCCGTCTTGGCGGCCACGGCGTCGATCCCGTCGATTTTGTCGCCGCCCTTGTACGTGACCATCGCCTTGAACAGGCCGTCGTTGATGGTCGGCTTGACGAAGCGCACGGACCCGTCGGCCATCAGGACGTAGCTGCCGTACTCGCCGTCCCCGTGCATGACGTTGAACGGCTTGAAGCTGTCCTTGTCGGAGACGCCGGCGACGGTCGCCCCGCCGCCGCGAATCCACGGGCGGGCGATGTTGGGGGCCACTTGGGCCATGAAGATCGTGTTGGAGAGGCCGTCCCCCTTCTGAATGTCGGCCAGCGACGTTTCCCGGTCGTACCCGAACACGCCGAGGCGCGTGGCGAACTCCGGCGTATCCGGCAAATCGGCCGAGTCTTCCCCGATGCCGGACAGGCCGACGAAGTGCGTCGCCCCCACGTCCCGGCCGGGGATGGAGCCGAGCTTGGCCCGCCACGTGTCCGGGTTCTGGGAGGCGTCCAAGAATTCGGGGATCCAAGCGCGGGCCGCCGTCAAGTTGGTCGCGCTGTTCCACCCTTGGTCCTTTTCGATCGACCCGTACAGCGGGCCGTACCCGAGGGCGGGCAGCAACTCGGCCATCCAGCTAATCCGCTGTTCCGGGGCGAACGGCAGGCCCATGCGGGCGGCCGTGGACCGGCGGTTGTACGCGGCCCGCGGGAACTTGCCCGCCCGCTGCACGGCAACGTACCCGGCCGGCAGTTTTTGCCACGGGTGGCGGCCCCCCATGAGCAGGGTCCGCCCGGCGACACTGTCGAAATAGTTGCGCAGGTCGGCCGCGACGGTGTTCGGGTATTCCTTCTTCCAGTCGAAGTCGAACGTCACCATCAGCGTGTGGTCCATCCGGGCCAGCGTGATGGTGGACTCACCTTCCTTGTTGCCTTCCTTGCCGCCGGGGAAGCCAGGCGTCCCGCCGGGGAAGCCGGGCGTCCCGCCGGGCATTCCGGGCATTCCGGGCATCCCAGGACTAGGCATTCCCGGCATCGGCATTCCCCCTGGCCCACGCGGGCCGGGGGGCGGGCCGCCGGGGCTGGGCGGCGGCCCTTGCAGCGGCAGGACGGGGGTTTTGGCGCCATCAACGGGGCCACTCGCGTTCGGGCGGGGCGGCGGGCCGCCGGTCATCCCGCCGGGCGACGGGCCGCCGACGCCCGGCGGCGGCATGCCGACGCCGGGTGGCGCCATGCCGGGGGAGCCGGGCGTCCCGTTGTTGTTATTGTTGCTCTCGGCGTCCACGTACTTCACCGGGAAGCCGACTTCCTTGATGACTTCGGACACCACCATCGGCATAACGAGTTGCAGAATCTTCTTCACCTCCTTGGCCTGTTCTTCTTGGTCCAAGTCCGAGGCGATCTGCATGTTGAATTTGGCGGCCGTGAACTCGTTCAGGGCGAAGCCGACGACGAGCGAGTCGGGGATCACATCCCCCCCCTTTTGGCCCGGGGGCAACGCCGGCTTAAACTTGCCGCCGAACAGGTTGGCCCCGCCGAGCAAGGCGGACACCAAGTTACTCGTCTTCAGGCGGATCGCGAAGTTAATCACCGGCTTCTTGTCCGCTTCCATTTGGTTGAGCATCGCCTTCAGGGCCGGCTCCACGGTGCGGTAACTCGGCACGGTGGTGAACACCCGCGGCTGCGCCGGGGCGGCCCCGGGCGAACCGGGCGAACCGGGGGGCATCATCGCGCCCGGGGGCATTCCGCCGGGCGGCATCGTGGGACCAGGCGGGGGCCCTTGAAACGGCTCGGCGCCGGTGGCCGACATCGTCCGCGGCATCGGCATCGGCAAGGCGCCGGGCGGCATCATCGGGGAGCTGGGCATCGGCGCGGCGCCGGGCGGCGTAATGCCCGGCATGCCTGGGACGCCGGGCGCGCCGGGCGTTGTCGGCACGGCGGTCGTCGGGGCCGGCGTCAGGTTGGAGATGATCCGCGGCAGCCCGTCGACGTTGAGGAAGCTTTCCATCACCACTTGGTCGGCCACGATCAGCGTCCGGCTGTCCACGACGCACGCGGTCAAGACACGCGGTTCGGTCGGCAGGTCCACCTTAAAGTTCATGCTGGTGAGCTGGTGCCGGACGTAATTGCCGACGGCCCAGAACAGCGGGTTGTCTTTGATGAGGAAGTATTCCCGCGACTTGATCGTCTTCGCGGGCTCGGGCGTTTCGGCGTCCGTGACGGCTTTTTTCACCGTGTCCCGGGTGAAGTCGGTGCGCGTGCGGATGACCGTGAAACTCCACTTGCCGTCGCCCCCGCCGGCCGCGACGATGCGCTCGATCGTATCGACCTTGAAGCCGAGGGAGTCGGTCACCAACGCCGCCGTGGGCTTCGCGCCGTCGAACAGCGTGCTGCCGGGCACGGTCTGCAGCGTGGCCGGCACGTCCACGCTGGCCACCCACTGCGCGTCGTTCGGCAGGAGGTTGGACACGTCGCGCGCGATGCCCGGGGCGAACCCCTTGGTCGGCGCGGGGCCGGCTTCGGGTTTGACGGCCGGGGCCGTCGCCTCGGTCTTGGGGGCGGTGGCCGTGGACCCGGTGGCTGTGGACTTCGCGTCGTCCCCGTCGAAGATGCCGGTGAACACGGCGACGACCAAGAGCAGGATGGCCACCCCGCCCAAGCCGAGGCCGATCAGAAGTGTGGTGTTCTTTTTCTTGGGCGGGGCGTCGTCGTCCGCCTCGACGGCGGCCTTCGCGCCCTTCTTCTTGCCCTTGCCGCCCTTCTTGGGCTTCTTGTCCGCGGCGTCCGTCTCCTCCTCGTCGGCTTCGAGGTCGGCCGGGGCCTCGACCACGAAGCGGTACTTGCACTTCGGGCAGTCGATTTTTTTGCCCACCAGTGACGGATTCTTAATCGTCACGCTGGTTTCGCAACTGGGGCAGACGATTTTGAAGCTGGTGACTGTGGCCATGACGGCCTCCGCAGAAATACGGAACGGGACACGCGTGACAGGAGACGCACAAGTGCGGGTTATGATACTGCCCAACCGGGCCGGGGTGCAAAGGGAATTAAACGACTTGCGGCGAATTTCCGGCCGGGGCGGCCGTGGGAACGACGCGGGGGACGCCCGCGCGTCCCCCGCCGTGTGTCGGCGCGAAGGCTTGCGACTTACTTCCGCGGGATAAAGAGTTGGCACCAGCCGAGATTCAGCAGGCTGCGGGCCGTCGCGTCCGCCGGGCTGAAATACTCCGGCGCGAGCGTGTACACGACGTACCGGCCCTTCTTCTCGTGCTGCACCAGCCGGGCCGACTTCAGCACGCCCAAGTGGTGCGACACGTTCACGATCTCGATGTTCAACAGTTTCGCCAGTTCGGACACGTTTTTCGACCCGTCCCACAGGCATTCAATGATGCGGATGCGGTTCTTCTCCCCGATCGCTTGGAGCAAATTCGCGCACTGTTCCGCTTCTTTCGGTTCAGTCATCGTCAAAGGATACCTCAGTCAAAGAAGAGACATGTGTTCTGGTTCATTCGCGCCAAGAGTGGCGTTCGTCCCCTGTTCCGAAGGGCGGCCGCCATAAGGACGGCACATACGAAAACACATTTTTATGATTAAACCCGTGACAGGGCAAGAAAGACAAGCCCCATCCGGGCAAAAGGTCCGCAATCAAGGGGAAAACACGGCAAAAAGCCGATTTTGTGACCGCCAATCCCACTGATAGAACGTCGCGCCCCTCCCTTCACCTCTCGTATTCGACTGTTCACGATCCCCCTGACGGTCAGAGCATTCAAAACTCCTCACTACGCCCATTTGACGGGTAATAATGTATACTTTTGTCTGTTTAACATCCGCTTTTCATCGAAAAAATGTCGGTTCTCAAACTTTTTAATCACATTTATTGAAATAAAGGTCGATTTATGTTGACAGGTGTAGTGAACGCATGTACAGTATTATTATCCAAACCAACTGAGGAGTTTTGAAGGTCTCCTTCACCCTCCTCACCCACGACGCAAGAGCAGGAAGAATCAGCCATGGAAAGTTGGAAAACTGTTTGGCGGGAAGGATTTGTGCCCGGTCTTTCCACCGAGGGGCTGCACGCCCTACGGGACGCCTTGGCCACGGACGACCCGCGCGTGACCCAAGGCTCGACGACGACGCCGCCCCCGCTGATGTGTGTGCAGGAGTGGCCGGTCGAGGCTGCGTGTGCCGTCGGCTTCTGCGGCTGGCAGGGCGATCAGTTGGAGACGGTCGGCCAAGTGGAAGAGTTTTTCGCCCGGCTTTGCTACGACGCGGACCGCCGCCTCGGGGAACAGGCCGCGTGCCGGTACTTCCTGAACTGGTTCGACGACGCGAGCCGGGAAGACATGCGGCGGGAATTGCTTGCCGAAGTGGAATATGCCTTGGACGAGCGGACCGACGACGTGATCCCGCTGATGCCGCACGGCGTGGAAGACCCCTTCGCCGGGGTGGCCATGGTGGCCTGATGATTGTGATCCCGGACGCGAACCTTAGATACGCAAGCACTTACCGCACAAGCCAATAAATTCGGAGACCCGACCATGATTTGCCGTCACTGCAACCAATCCAAGGTGAACCGTCCCCGCGGCCTGTGCTGGAGCTGCTACTACAAGCCGGGCGTGCGGGACCAGTATCCTTCGACCAGCAAGTACGCCCGCCGCGGCGTGGGCAACTTCTGCGGCACGCCGCCCGTCCCGACCGACGCGACGGTCGCGGCCCCCGGCACCGCGGAGAAAATTGCCATCCTCGCCGAGCGGGCTCGCCTCAAACAATCACTCTGGCACCCGAACGACGCCACCTTCGCCCCGCCGGCCGCCGCCGCCCTGGCGCTGGCCCAAGCGTGCTAACTTAAAGCGAAGAGTTGAACCACAAAGAACGCAAAGAACACAAAGGAAAGACCTGAGAAAGGCATCATAACGATGTCTTTCTGTCTTTCCTTTGTGTTCTTTGCGTTCTTTGTGGTTCAATTTTTGTGTTTCTTTCTAAATGACACAGCACGCCTGGCGAAATTCTCCCTATCCCGTGGCCCGACGCGCGTCGGCCGCGAAACCCAATCACCCTGCCGGGAGAAGGCACCGATGTTTAAGAAATTGATTTTCGTCAGCGCGGCGGGGTTGCTCGCCGCCACCGTCCTGACCCAGACCAAGTTGGGCAGCTACGCCTGTTCGCTGGTTGAGCGGGCCGACGCGGCCATCGAGTCGAAGATTTCCCCGGACGAAGAAATTCGCCGGATCAAGTCCGAAGTCGGCAAGCTGCACAAGGACATTGAGGCGGCTAAATCATCCCTCGCCGAGGAGAATGTTGAGGCGCGGGAGTTGGGCAAAGAAGTTGCCGAGCGGCGCGGCAACCTGACGGCGGCCCGCCAAGCCCTCGACGTGCGGCACAAGATGATGACCGACGCTTCCGAGGGCAAGCAGGTCAAGTGGGACGGCCAGACCGTGGCCTTCGGCAAGGCCAAGGAACTGCTCCAGTTCCAAGTGCGGCAGTTCAAGAGCCAGGAGCAGGAACTCAAGGCCAAGGAACTGATGTTGAGCGTGCGGGAACGCACGCGGACGCTGGCCGAGCAGCACCTGCAAGAGCTGGTGACGCAGAAGGCCAACCTCGACGCCGCGGTCGTGGAAATGGAAGCGGACATCAAGCAGGCCAAGATCGAACAGACCCAGAGCAAGTACCAGGACGACGGCTCGCGCATGGCCGAAGTGAAGGAGTCGCTCGCCA
>JAYUGD010000639.1:0-1526 GCA_043767785.1 Zavarzinella sp.
CCGTCCCCGAGGCCGGCAAGAAGGTCGAGGCCGCCGGCGAGAAGATGGACGAGGCCAAGAAGGACTTGGACGACAAGAAGCTGGACCCGGCCGCGAAGGAAGGCGAGAAGGCTGCCCAAGACCTGAAAGACGCCCAGAAGGAAGTGGCCAAGGCCATCGCCGAGAAGAAGGCGATGGAGGCCAACGACCAGGCCAAGCTGAATCCTGACCAAGTCCAGCCGAAGAACGCGGCCGACGAAATCGCCAAGGCCTTGGAGCAGACGGAGAAGGCCAAGGAACAAGCCGACAAGGCGCAAGCCCAACTCGGCGAGAAGCCGATGCCCGGCGACAAGCCGATGCAAAAGAACCCGGCAGCCGACCTGAAGAAACTCCAAGAAGAAGTCGCCAAGAAGGCCGGCGAACTGAAACAGGAAGACGCCCAAAAGGCCGCCGAGATGGCCGCCGAAGCCCTCAAGAACGGTGACCTGCCCGCCGCCATCGAAGCCCAAGAAAAAGCCTTGGAAGCCCTCCCGAAGGGTGATAAGCCGATGGGCGACAAGCCGATGGGCGAGAAGCCCGCCGGCGACAAGCCGATGGGCGACAAGCCGGACGGCGATAAGCCCGCCGGGGACAAGCCGATGGGCGAGAAGCCCGAAGGCGGCGACAAGCCCGCCGGGGATAAGCCGATGGGGGACCCCGCCGGTGAGAAGCCGGCCGGGGACAAGCCGATGGGTGACAAGCCCGAAGGTGGTGACAAGCCGATGGGAATGGGCATGGGCGAGCCGAAGCCGGCCGACGCCAAGACCCCCGGTGAACTCGCCAAGGCTCAACAGCAGATCAAGGATGCCACCGAAGCCCTGAAAATGGCCCAAGAGGCGAACCAGTCGGCCCAAGCCGCGCTGCAACAGGCCCAGGCGCAAGCCCCGGCCGCCGTGGCCCCGCAGTTGGAAAAGGCCGCCCAACAATTGGCCGACGCCCAAAAGGCCCTCGGCATGGGCACGCCGATGGAAGCGTCCCAAGCCCAGGCCAACGCCGAGAAGGCCCTGCAACAGGCCCTGCAAACGCTGCAAGCGGCCCAAGCCCAGGCCGACGCCCAAGCGATGGCGATGGGCATGGAACCCGGCATGGGCATGGAGCCGGGCATGGGCATGGAACCCGGCATGCAGCCGGGGATGCAACCCGGCATGAAGCCCGGGATGCAACCGGGGATGAAGCCCGGCATGGGCGACAAGCCGATGCCGGCCCCGGAAGACAACCAAGCCAAGGGCAAGGGCGACCGCGACCCGGACGGCAACTTGAAGAACGGCGCCTCCAAGCTGGCCGAACTGAAGGGCGACGGTGCCTTCATCAACCTGCCGGCCCGCCAGCGGGAGATGATCCAGCAAGCCCTCAGTGGCTCGCTGCCGCCGGAGTACGGGGCGATGATCCGCCAGTACTTCATGAACGTCGCCGGCGGCAAGCCGGCCACGGGGCCGGCCCCGGTGAAGAAGTAGTCGCCACGGGGCAGGTTTTGTTAGCCGCGACGCGGAGGCTTTGCGGAGAGGAGC
>JAYUGD010000640.1:0-4570 GCA_043767785.1 Zavarzinella sp.
CTTAAGCCGGAGAAGCGCGCCGAGACGGTGGCCAAGTCTGCTCGGTTGTTGATCCTGTTGTCAGAAGGCGGTTCTCCACAAATCCGACGTTTCTGTGACATCGTACGTGAAGAATTGCAGCGCATGACGGCTTAGGCCGGCCTGCATTGCGATTTGGCGCCCTCCGGCCTTTCTTGCGATTTCTCGCGTTCCAGGGCAGTTGCCGCTTGCCCAGCGCCATGCCCGTCGGAAATAATAAGACAACCCCGCCTGCCTTGTTCCCCAACGGAACGCACCCTGCCATGCTTAACCGCTTCCCGCTTCGCACCGTCGCCCTCTTCACCGCGCTCGCCTTCGCCACTTGGGGCATCGCGTGCCCGTTCTGCACGCCGGGGCAGACGCTGCTCGGCGAAGTCGGCCAAGCCGACCTGATCGTCTTCGGGACACTCTCCAACGCCAAGCGTGACCCGGACGACTTCAGCAAGGGCACCACGGAACTAGCCATCGAACTCGTCGTGAAGGACCACGATTTTTTGAAAGGCAAGAAGACGATCACCCTGCCCCGGTACGTGCCGAGCGACCCGAAGGCCAAGTCCAAGCACCTGATCTTCTGCGAGATGTACAAGGGACAACTCGACCCGTACCGCGGGGAGGCCGTCACGGCGGAGAGCAAGATCGCCGAGTATCTGAAGGGGGCCATCGCCTTGAAAAATAAGCCGGCGCCGGAGAAGATGGCCTACTTCTACAA
The DNA here is from genome assembly GCA_043767785.1 of Zavarzinella sp. Lineage (GTDB taxonomy): Bacteria > Planctomycetota > Planctomycetia > Gemmatales > Gemmataceae > Zavarzinella. The sequence continues at coordinate 728 of JAYUGD010000640.1, forward strand.
GCACTTTGACTCGCCGGACTGGTCGGTCTCCGCGGACGCCTTCCAGGAGTTCAGCAACGCGGACTACAAGGAGATCCGGCCCGTCGCCGAGAAGATGGAGGCCGACCGCATCATCAAGATGCTCAAAGACCCGAACACGTCCGTCGCCCGGTACGGCCTGCTGGGCCTGTTGGTCGGCCACTGCGGCAAGCCGGAGCCGCACGCGAAACAACTGCGGGAGTTCTTGGACCAGCCGAAAGTGCGGGAGGCCACCGGCCTCGACGGGCTGCTGACCGGCTACATGATGCTGGACCAGAAAGAGGGGACGAAATTCGTCACCGACCTCATCAAGAACACCAAGGAAGATTTCCTGATCCGCTACGCCGCCCTGCGGTCGCTGCGGTTCTGCTGGGACTACCGCACGGACGTCATTTCCCATGACGCCATCATCGCCGCCGTCAAGCCCCTGATCGCCCAAGCGGACATTTCCGACCTCGTCGTGGAAGACCTCCGCAAGTGGCAGCGGTGGGAAATGGCCGCCGACCTGATTGACCTGTTCGGCAAGCCGAGCCACGACATCCCCATTATTCAACGGAGCATCATCAAATTCGCCCTGAGCGCCCCCGCCGATCAACAGGCGAGCGCCGCATTCCTCAAGAAGCTCCGGGCCGACGCCACGCAGGCCGAGCGGGTGAAGGACTTGGAACAGCTCCTGGAACTCGAAAAGCCCCGCCCCACGCCCCCGCCGGCCAAGGACGTGAAGAAGGAATGACAGCGCCCGAGTGGGATTGCGGCTTGGGGCCGGTTTTGGTGTAATCGGCCCATTCCGAAGGGGGAGCCGCAGCCATGACACGTCTGATCGCCGGGGTGGTCTTTTTCATCGGCGCAACCTCGCTTTTCGCCTGCTCCTATTGCGACCCCGGCAGCCTCAAAATCTCCACGTTGCGCCAAGAGGGGCGGTCGGCCAAGCTGATCGCCGTCGTGCGCCCGTCCAACCCGCGGCTCGTCGGCGAACAGGGCGTGACGGACTTGGTCGTCGAACGACTGCTCAAGAACTCGTCCGGGCAGGCCGACCCGAAGATGCTCTCGCTGAACCGCTGGATGCCGGTGGACCCGAAGAAGCCGACGAAGTTGCTCGTGTTCGTGGACGCCGCCCCGAAATTCGACCCGTACCGCGGCATCCCGCTCAAGGGGGCAGGCGTCGGCGACTATCTCCAACAGGCGATGAAGCTGGACGACCAAGACCGGACCGCCTGTCTCACGTTTTACTTCACCCACTTGGACGACGCCGACCCGGACGTGGCGGCCGATGCGTTCCTCGAATTCGCCAAGGCGTCGGACCGCGAAATCGCGGACGTGTGCCGGCGCTTGGACCCGAAGAAACTCCGCAAGCTCGTGACTGACCCGAAGACCCCGGCCGACCGCCTCGGACTGTTTGGCTTCCTGTTGGGGGCCACGGGCGAAGCCGCCGACGCGGAGGTGTTGGCCAAGATGGTCCGCGAGGCGGACGCCGCGACGGCGACGGCCCTCAGCGGCCTGCTCGGCGGGCTGATCGCCCTCGACGCGAAGTCCGGGTGGGCCACGACGGTCGGCCTGATCGCCGACGACAAGACGCCGTACCAGCACAAACTCGCGGCGATGGGCACGCTGCGGTTCTTCCAAGCCTGCCAAGCGAAGGCGCACCGCCCGTACATCCTCGCCGGCATGAAGGCCGTCGTCGTTCGCGGGGACATGGCCGACATGGCCGTCGAAGACCTGCGCCGCTGGGGGTGGTGGGACTTGAGCGAGACGGTCCTCGCGCAGTACGGCAAGCCGACGCACGCGGCCCCGCTGGTCAAGAACGCGATCCTTCGGTATGCCATCACCTGTCGGGACGAGCCGAGCCGCGAACTGCTCCGCACGGCCCGCCAGACGGACGCCGCCCTCGTCGGCGAAATCGAAGAATCCGTCTCCGCCGAGCGCAGCCCGCCACCCACCGGCCCCCAGCCATGAGCACCCGCCCCTTCCGGTTCACGCCTGTTTCTGGCCCCTTGTCCCACGTTGACGCCGATTGGCTGATCGTCCCCGTCATGCGCGGCAAGCACACCGACGCGCAGGTCGCGGAGTTGGACGTCGCCCTCGGCGGGGACATCACCCGCCTCGTGGCCCAAGGCGACTTTACCGGAAAGCACGCCGAACTCCTGCCGCTGCACCGGCCCGAAGGCGTCCGGGCCAAGCGCGTGTTGCTGGTCGGGGCCGGCGACTATCAACAAGTGACGCGGGCGAGTTGGCACGCGGCCGTCGCAACGGCCGTGCGGACGGTGACCGGCCGACAGTGGGGCAAGATTGCCGTCGCGATGCCCGCGGACGTGCCGCTGGGGCCGGAAACCTTGGTGCTGGCCGTGACGGGCGGCGTCGCCCAGGGGTCCGCGGGGCCGGGCGTGCGGAAGAAAGAAGCCGTCCGGTTCGTCCCGAATGAAGTAGCGCTGGTGAGCGGCCCGGCCTCCCCTGCCCTGCCGCCGGCGGCCGTTGCCCGGGGGACCGTGGAGGCCGACTGCGTCACGTTCGCGCGCGAACTGGTCAACCTCCCGCCGAGCGAGATGTTCCCCGAGTCGTTCGCCGCCCGCGCGGGGGCCTGCGGGAAGGCCGTCACCTGCGAGATTTGGGACGAAGCGCGGCTCATCACGGAACGGATGGGGGCCGTCTTGGGCGTCGCCCGCGGGTCGGTGCGGCCGCCGCGGTTCGTGGTTCTGCGCTACATGAACGGCGGCATGTCGCCGACGTTGGCGTTGGTCGGCAAGGGCGTGACGTTCGACAGCGGCGGGTTGTCGCTCAAGACGAACGACCAAATGGCGGACATGAAGTGCGACATGGCCGGCGGCGCGGCCGTCTTGGCGGCCATGAAGGCGTTGGCCGAGTTGAAGCCGGAAGTCAACGTCGTCGGCTACATCCCCTTGGTCGAAAACATGCCGGGGGGCCGGGCGATGAAACTCGGCGACGTGCTGGTCGCCCGCAACGGCAAGACAATCGAAGTGCTGAACACCGACGCCGAGGGCCGGTTGATCTTGGCCGACGCCTTGGCCTTCGCCGCCGAGGGGAAGCCGGGGCACATCGTCGATTTGGCGACGCTCACCGGGGCCTGCATGGTCGGCCTGGGAACGCAAATCGCCGGGCTGATGGGAAATCACCCAGAGTGGACGGAGCGGGTCCGCGTGGCCGTGGCGCGGGCCGGCGAGCGGGCGTGGCCACTGCCGTTGGACGCGGACTTTGAAGACATGATCCAGAGCAAGGTCGCCGACCTGAAGAATTCCCCCGGGGTGCGCTACGGCGGGGCCATCGCGGCCGGCAAATTCTTGGAACAGTTCGTGGACGGCGTCCCGTGGGTCCACTTGGACATCGCCGGCCCGGCGTGGGCCGACCACGACTCCCCGGCGCGGGACGCCGGCGGGACAGGCGCGTTTGTTCACACGCTGATCGAACTGGCGCTTACTTACCGGCCCCAGCCGTAAACAAGGCGGCGCTCATCTCGAAGCGGATTGGCTCTCCCGGCGCAGCTCCGACCGTGACGGCCTGACTCTTGGTCACGTCCGGGCCGAAATTCACCCGCACGGGAACGGGGAACTCGGTGTCGATGTCCAGCCCGGAGACGGCCCAATTACCCGCACCGCCGAGAGGCGGTACGATCCCGGCGGGACGTTTTCCAGCGAGAATCGACCCTCGGCGTCGGTCAGCGTGCAGAACGGGTGCGGCGACACCCAGAGCCGCGCTTGCGCCCAATAGAACCACGACCCGCTGGTGATCTCGGCCATGCCGGGGCGGCCAAACGTCCGCTTCAACGGCTTGTCGGCCGTCGGCAACATGAGGGTGAAGAACTCGGCCCCCCGC
>JAYUGD010000641.1:0-1524 GCA_043767785.1 Zavarzinella sp.
GTAACGCCTCAGCCCGCTGAACATCCCCTTGCGCTTCGGGCGTGAACTCGTATCACGCCGGCATGCCGCCGTTGCCGTCCCCGCCGACTCCCGCCCCCGTGCTTGATGCCGGGTTCCTGTCGGCGTTTCGGACCGGCAAGCTGACCGAGCAACAGGCGGACGCCTTCGCCCGCCGGGATCCGCTGGAACTGCGGTTTCTGCTGATGCAACTCAGCTTGATCATGGCCGCGGGAACGGCGCCGGTCGGGACACACACGCCGTCGGGGGCGATTCCCCCGTACGCCAAGCCTAATGCCGAACCCCGCAAAAACAAGAAGAAACGCGGCGCCAAGCCCGGTCATCCGGGCACGGCCCGCCCGAGTCCGGAACAGGTCGATCATCACGTCGATCACCGGCTGCCCGTTTGTCCGTGCTGTCGGGGTCAACTCACGCGGACCGGGCGGACACGCCGCCGGTATGTGGAGGACATCCCGGCCGGTTTGAAGTCCGAGGTGACCGAACACACGATTCACCGCGACTGGTGCCCGGCCTGCAAAAAGCAAGTCGAACCCGTTGTGCCCGACGCCCTGCCCGGCTGCTCGCTCGGCCACCGCACCACCGTGTTGTCCGCCTGGCTGCATTACGGCCTCGGAACCACGACCAGCCAGATCGTCGAGGTCTTCAACGGACATCTTCGCCTGAAGATCAGCGAAGGGGGCTTCACCGAAATCTGGCATCGCCTGGCCGGCGTGCTGAAGCCTTGGCACGAACAAATCCATCAGCGTTGTTTGAAGGCCGCCGTCCTGCATGCGGACGAGACGAGTTGGCGGACCAACGGCCTGCTGTGCTGGCTGTGGTGTTTCGCCTGCGATGACGCCACCTACTATCTGATCCATCCCAAGAGGGGTCACGAGGCGTTGCGGGTCTTCTTCACCGAGGCCTTCCTCGGGGTCTTGGTCACCGATTTCTGGAAGGCGTACGACGTGGTGACCGACCGGCAACAGAAGTGCTGGCCGCATCTGTTGCGGGAGTTGTCGGCGATTGATGACGGCCGGGAAAACAACGGGGACTGGCCGGAATTCTCGAAGAAACTCTGGCGGCTCTACGGCGACGCCGTCCGGCTGGCGGCCGGGATCGAGGCGATGGGACAGGACACCTATGACGGCCGGGTGGCGCGGCTGCACGTCCGGATCGTTGACCTCGCGGTTGAGCCGTGGACGAACCCGCATGCCCGCCGCCTGGCGAAACGGCTGCTGGAATATGGCGAGGACTTGCTGCGCTTCCTCGAGGTCGCGGGCGTGCCGAGCAGCAACAACAAGGCGGAGCGGGAAATCCGCCCGGCGGTCCTGATGCGCAAGGCCAGTTACGGCAGCGCCACTGACAAGGGGGCCGAGACCCGGAGCATCCTGATGTCGATTTACCGCACCCTCAAACAACGCGGCCTCGACCCGCTCCAAGAAACCGAAACCGCCCTGCGTCAATTCATGCAAACCGGCCAGTTGCCCCCACTGCCGACGAAAAAATGTTCAGGCGGCTGAGGCATTA
>JAYUGD010000642.1:0-4566 GCA_043767785.1 Zavarzinella sp.
TCCGTGTTCGATCCGTGGCTAAAAAAATGTCTTCGGTCTTTTCATTCAGTCCGCCCGGGCGATTTTGTACGCCCCCGGGTAGTTCTGGTAGCTCGAACTCGTCAACCCGTTGCGGGTCGAGCCGGTGAAGTTGGCCCACGAGCCGAGGACGGTCACTTTCACGTAGCCGGTCTGGCCGGTCTTCACGAGGCCCATGTGGACGGCGGCGGCGGCCAGCGGCGAGTCGAGCGTGTAGGTCTCCGTGCCCCAGAGCGTGCCGGCCGTGGCCCCGGTCACTTTGAACAGGTACGTCTTGCCGACGTCGCGCTGCAGGGCCGTCAGCGCGCCCGGGTCCGGCAGGGCGGCGGCCAGTTCCTTCTCGCCCAGCGTGCCGACGACGGTCATGGCGGCCGCGTCCGCGAGCTTCAGCGTGACCTCGCCGAACGTGAACGACTTCGCCTTGAACTCGTGGCGCAGGATCTTGCCGGTGAACTTGCAGTCGTCCGTCGTCACCGTGTCGTAGTCGGGGATGTTCAGCTTGGCTTCGGGGGTGAGAGCCTTGATCTTGGCCATCACTTCTTCGGCGCGCTTGACGACTTCCGGGTCCGTCGATTGGGCGGCCTTCTGGAGCGCGGGGTACGCCTTCTCTTGCAGGGCGAACAGCGCTTGCCCGGCCTCTTCGCGGACGCGGTACTGCGAGCTGCCCAGGTTGCCGACGGCCTCGGCGATCTGCTTGGCCGTCTCGTCGGTGACGCGGAAGCCGAACTCGATCTTGCGGACTTCCGCGAGGGGGATGGTGAGCTTGCCGAACTTGGTCTCCAGGTCGAAGCGGTCGTCGCAGAGCCGGAGCTTCATCGTGCTCTCGTCGGCGAGCTTCACGTCCACGAGCGGCTCGACGGCCCGGCTCGGGCGGGCGGCGTCTTGGGACCAGGCGGCCGGGACGGCGGCCAACACGACGAGGGCGGCCAACCGCCGCGGCGAACGGGACGCATGGAACATGGCGTTTCTACCTCCTACGACTGACGGAAATGCGGCGGACGGAAATTGGGAGAGGCACGGTGCGGGCGGGGTGGGAGAGAGTTGATTCATTCACCCGCCGAGCAGGAGAATAGGCGTGGGTCTAAAAAAGTGCAAGCCGAATCGGCAAGGGGTCTGGGAAATTATTTTCGAGAATTTCCGGGCGTGACGGGTGGGGGAGAAAACCCGTTTCGCCGCAACGCTCGCCGTTGATATTGGCTTCCACGCGCGGCGGGAAGTTCGCGCCCCGCTCCGAAGTTTGCGCGTAGCGGAGCAACGCAACACGGCGAGCCGGATAACCGGCTCGCCGTGTTGCGTTGCATTACTGTCAATCCGTCGCCGATCAAGACGTTGCTTGGCTCGTTGGCCGTCAGCCTTCGATAATTCGTTCCAGGCGGGCCAATTCCCGTTGGCGAATTTCGAGGAACCGTCGGCGGAGTTCTTCCCGCTCGCGGAGGATTTGTTGGTCGTCCTCGGGCGCGTGGTTGGCGTCGCCCGCCGCCGGGGCCAAATTCGGCAAGGAAGTTTCGGTCGGCATCACGTTTTCTCGCCCAAGAGTGTTTTGAGGAGCATTTCTAACTTAATCCGTAAGCCGAACTCCTGCAAGCACAGCAGCAAATCTTCGCGCTCGATTTCCTCGAACGCCCGCGGCGCGTCGGCGTCAATGGAAAGGACGCCCTCGACCATTTGGCCGGCCCCGTCGCACACCTCTTCCAAATAGTGTACGCACAGCGACTTCAGGTAGCTTCGCTGGGCCTCGCTGTAAAAGAAGAACGTGCCGGCGTCGGCGGCGGCCGCACAATCGGGCACAATCATGATCGGCGTTTTTTCCCGCACGCACCGCACGATTTGTGACGACCGGTCCATGGCCGTCACCCGGAACCCCTCCTTGTGATCCCGGTACGACGAGAACGGTTCCGTGTGGCCTTGGTTCATGCTGATGGCATGAAGGGGCCGCATCGCCCCGTCGTCCCCTTCCACGTACACGCCCAGCCGGATGTTGGGCCGACGGCCGAGTTTCTCAGCGCCCCGCGTCTGGAGGAGGACGCCGAGGGTCTCCAAAATATGCCGGAGTTGCGGCGTCGGCGTCAGCGCCTCGCGGGCGGCGTTGATTCGCACGCCCTTGTCGGGATTCAGGCGCAACACGACGGCCAAGGTCCGGTCTAATTTCGTCCGCACGAACTCGTGGAAGGCCGACAGGAGGTCCGTCCGAAACTGGCTCTCCGCTTTCGCGCGTTCCAAGCGATTCTTGACTTCCTTGTCGCCCGCCTTGAGGAACGATTCGACACGGTACTGAAGGATTTTCCACGTCAGGAACATCACGCCGCCCAAACTGGCGGCGATCACCCACCACCCCGACTCCGCGTCCGAGGTGAACTTCGCGACGGCCGACGCGATCAAAATCAACAGCGTCAGTGCATCAGGCACCCCCTTCACGCCCCAGTCGGCGCCCTTCCACGAGACCCGCGGCCAATTGACGAAGTGAACCGCGAGATGAAGCGCCAGCCCGATGAGCGTTAGCAACCCGAACAGCACGGCCACGGCGATCGGCAACATGTCGCTTTCCCGAACAAGACCCGGCAACCCTACTCTGCCTATGCCCGATCACGCAATAAGGCGAGCCAATCACCCGGTTCGCCCGCGCAGCAGCTCAGGCGACGAAGCGCAACCGGGACTCCGTCGCCGACGCCGCGTTGGCGGCTTGCCAAGCGGGAAGGCCGGCGAGCGACGTGGGGAACAACAAATCACCCATTCACAATCCCCCCGGCCGGGAATCGGTCCCGCATCGTCTTGGGTAGATTGATCGAGAGGTTCCATCTTGCCGAATAGGTCGCGGCATACGGGGCGTCGGCCACCAATTTCAGTGATCCGCCGCGTTGGAGATGTTCCCGCCACGCTTCCGAACTCGGATGGGTGATCCCGAATGCTTCCATCAAGAACCCGACCCGCTGGCGGATGATCGGGCTGTCAAACCGCTCCGTGTACTCGATGAGCCGACCCACATTTGCCGTTTCCAGTCCGGTCTCCCAGGCGTCGATCACTTCCCCGATCCCGCCGCCCTTTTCGGGGGCCCGCAGGATGTCCAACAGGGTGCGCTCCAAGTCGGTCTGGTAGACCGGCAAACCCTCGGCCCACCCGATCTCCCAGCCGAAGTCCCACTTGCCGGCTGTCTGCGTCCAAGTTACCGGGACGGCGTTCACGCGCTTGGGCAAACTCCCCTTGGGGTACGCCATGCCCACCCAATCGTCGGGTGTCGTCCCCAACGGAATTCGCCGCGGGTCCGGCGGGTCGAACCGCGTCACATGGATTTCGTTGGGAACCCACGTCGTCAGGCGCTGTTTCGCCATCGCCGACCGATGGCTGATGACACTCGCTGGGTTGGCCTCTTGGATAATGACCTCATCCGACATGGGCAGCAAGTTGGCGAACGGGACGGTTACGACGTAAACGTCCGGCGCGCCGGGAATGGCGGCAATTTTCCGCTGGCCCAGCATGGCCCGGATGACTTTTTCGAGGGCCAGTTCATCCGGCAAGGGGACGTCGTTTTGAAGACTGAACCGACGACAATAAATCCACGCCCGCCACCGCCCGAACACCCGACGGCGTTCGGACGCGAAGGTTTCAAGGAGTTGTGACGATGTTTGGGCGATCCAAGACATTGATCTTGGCACTTATCTGTTAATGTCCTGAGGACATTAACAGATAAGTATCTAAATGACAAGTGGTGATTGATAAATTACGTCACAGTTGGTCTTCGCCCCGAAGCGCCAGCGAGGGGGGCGAGCCGGGAGCGTCAGCGACCGGAGGGCGTCACCCACGCGACCGCTCTCCAAAATGCGTGGGGCAACCGCGCGTGTTGCGGCCTCCGGTCACTGACGTTCCCGGCTCGCCTCCCTCACTGCGCTTGGCGCCAAATCAATTGGGATTCTTCAAACGTCTATGCCGGTTCAGAGTTAATGGGTAAGGCGAAATTCGCCGTGCGGACAACCGCATGGAACCCGGTCGCGGCCATCAACATGGGAGGTTCCCGTGGCGTTCAACCCTTCGCGGGCAGCGGTGGCGGTGGCCGTGGCGGCGGCCGTGGTGGCAGCGCTTGTCGTCTCGCGCCCGTGGCGGCCGGCGGCGCCGGTTGAAGTCAAACAGGAGGCCGTTGGCTCCCCCGCGGGTTCCGATCAAGGGGCGCTCGCGGGACACGCGGATCGCCGTTCGCTCATTCGCGGCGCCGTAGATGAGACCGTGGACCTCTCGTCGATGAACAAGCCGAGTTACAAATTGGGGCAGGCGCTGTCGCTGCTGCAAGACCTCATCCGTGCGAAGTTGAACACCGAGGTCAAGCTGCGGGTCAACTACGAGTTGTTTTCAGACGCGGACTCGGCGAAGACGTTGTTGGACGAAAGCGAGATCGATTCAAAATTGTTCCGGACCATTGACGGCACGCCGTTGCGGGACGTGTCTTTCGGGTTTGCGTTGGAAGCCGTGTTAAGGCCGGTCGCGTGGACGTTCCGAAGTCACCCCGACGGGATCGAGATCGTCCCCCGGCCGACTTTTGAAAATGATCCGGAGGAAATT
>JAYUGD010000643.1:0-4563 GCA_043767785.1 Zavarzinella sp.
AGCGACACTCACTGCCCCTTGCTCGCGCGTCGGGCTACCACTGGCCGCGTCGGGCGATCACTGGCATCGGTCCAGTTTTGTTCCCCCTCTCCGCTTCGGAGAGGGGGTTAGGGGTGAGGTTGTCTTTCGCGGCGAGCGCAATCTGTTTTGGATTTCCCGCGGTCTCGCTTCCCATTGACGCCCGTCTCCCTCCGCGGGTACCATGTCGCGGGTCCAAGGAGGGCCGCGACCCGTGGGCCGGATTCTCACCATCGTGCTCTCGTTCTGCGGAAGCCGCCCCCGTGAAAGTGACCGTGGCCGCGTGACGCGATTCATCACCCCCAAGGTCGTGACCGCGTGGTGGCTCGGCGTGGTCATCGCCGTCGCGGCCATCGTGTCATCGCCCGGCAAGGCCGGCAAACTCTACCCGACGTTCGCCACCGCCGGCGAGCAATTCCTGACCGCCGAACCCGTGTACGGCGACATTCCCGAACATCTCGACCAGTTCCGCTACAGCCCGACCGTGGCCGCCCTGATGGCCCCGTGGAGCCTTTTGCCGTGGTCGGTCGGCGGCGTGCTGTGGCGGGCGATTCAAGCCGCCCTATTGCTGCTCGCCTTGCGTAGGGCCGTCCGCACGCTCTGGCCGGAACTTTCGTGGCCCTTGGTCGCCCTCGGGTGCCTGCCGCTGGTTGCCGGCAACCTCCACAACGGCCAGTTCAATCCGCTGGTGCTGGCCCTGCTTCTCTTCGCCGCGAGTTGGTTCGCCGAAGGCCGGCTAAACTTGGCCGCCGTCGCCGTCGCCGGGGCCACGCTCATCAAGGTGTACCCGCTGGCCTTCGGGCTGCTGCTCGGCCTAACCGCGTGGCGGTCGTTCTCGCCGCGACTCTTCTTCGCCTTGGTCGCCGGACTGGCCGTGCCGTACTTGTTCCACTCCGCGGACTACGTGGACCAACAATACGCCGACTGGCTGGCCCGCCTCGCCATCGACGACCGCTCGGAGCGGGCGATGGGCGCGGGCTACTTCGACTTCCAAAAAGTGCTGCGCCGCTGGGGAATGCCCGTCACGCTGGAGGCGTACCGCGTGATCGAAGTCACCGCCGGCGGTTTGATGGCGGCGTTTCTGATCTGGGTGCGACGGGACAAGTCACGGGCGGAGACGGTTCGACTCTCGTTATTGCTGGCGCTCGTCTGGTGCTGCCTGTTCGGCCCGAGTTCCGAGACGGCGACCTACATGCTGCTCGCCCCGGCGGCCGTAGTCGCCCTGTGCGAATCGCGGGGACGGCACGTTATCCCCGGCGTCGTGTATGGGCTACTCGTGTCCGTCACCGGGGCGATGTGGCTGCCGAAACCGATCCGCATGGAGTGGATGGCTCTGACCCCGCAGGCCCACGCGGCGTTGCTGCTGTTGGGGTGGCTCGTCTGGCAGAATTGGCCGGTCAGTTGGAAACATTCAGCATCGACCGCCGATGTACGGCCCGCCGTTTACCTCACCCCCTAACCCCTCTCCGAAACGGAGAGGGGGAACCCGACACCGACCGTCGGGCCAACGTCTCGCGTGCCAAGCGCCTCCGTCCCGAAAAAACTCAGTCGTTCTTCGGGTGTTTCTGAAAAAACTCCAGCCATCCCAAGAGCAAGGCGTCGCCGATGGCCTTGGACTTCTTCAACTCCTCCGGCGGCGTGCCCCAGTAGAAGCCGACCCAGCCGGCGGCGTGTTTCTTGGAGTCGGCCATGAACTGGGCGAACTCTTCCATCGAACACTTCAGCGGGAACGTCTCCTCGATGACGACCGGCTTGCCGACGTTGAAGCCGGCCAGCGTCGTCATCGCCTCGTCGCGCTTCCCCTTCTCCGGGTACAAGTGGACGCAGAGGAAGTCGAGGTCGGCGGCGATTTTCGTGGGCACGAACCCGGACGTGAGGCCCGGGCGGTCGAGGCTCCAGTCCACGAGGCCGACCGTGACGAGGTGTGACTTGTCCGCGGAGCGCACGGCGGCGGCGAGTTGCTTGATCCATGCGGCGACGGCCGGGCGCGGGCGGGCGGCTTGGTCGAGCGTGATGACTTGCACGTAGTGCTTGTCGCCGAACGCCGGGCCGAGCCAGTCGCCGTCCTTGCGCTTGCCGCCGGGGACGACCGGCTCGTTCATCAAGTCGTAACAGAACACGGCCGGGCTGGCCGCGCCGCGCTTGGCGACGGCCGCCCAGAATTGGGCTTGGGCTTCCCACCGCTCTTTTTCAGAAAGCGCGTCGTACCACGCGGGCACGTCCTTCTTGTGGTAACAGCCCAAGCCCGTGAGGTCGAGATACAGTCCCTCGGCCTCGGCCAGCGCGAGCAGTTTCGTCAGCCGGTCCAGGTTCTTTTCGTTGGGCTTGTCCGCGGCATCCATGAACTTGCCGAATTGCAGGTGGACGCGGACGACGGTGGCCCCCATCTTGGTCATCGCCCGGAAGTCCCGCTCGACCTTCGGCCACTCGGCTTCCCAATAATCTTCAATCAGCCGCCCGGCCGCGTCGCGGTCGTAGTTGAACCCCCACGGCACGAACGCCGTCCCGGCGGGTTCCCGCACGAACCCTTTTTTGTCTTTGGAAACGGCAATGCGCGACGGCTCCTTCGCGGGCGCCGCGGGGGCCAAGGCGAACGCGGCGATCAACGCAACTGGGAGGAGGAGTTTGCTCATGGGGCCAGTGTACTCCGCATTCTCCGAATGCGGATCGGCTCCCCGTTCAAAAGTGCATTCTCAAATGGGTGACGGCCCGCCCGCGTTTTGTTAGCCGCGACGCGGAGGCTTTGCGCAGCGGAGCGCGTCCCGCGGGTGTCACCCATGTCGGCGACTCCGGGATTCGGCGTCTGTCGCCGGACGCGCTCCGCTGAGCAAAGCCTCCGCGTCGCGGCTAACAAGCCAAGCGGTCAAGATTGACAGGCGGGGATGAAAAGTTCTTATCCCGTGCGAGAAACGAACGCGGACGCCCGCAGACTTTACGCATGACAGTGTAAAAGTGGCATAGAACAACCGTATTCCGATTTGCCCCCCTCGGAATATGCGCTTCTAAGGTTTTCCAATCCGTCCCGCGCCGACTGATCGCGGGCGGATTCGGGCCTCTCTCCGGCCGCCTTCCCGCCCCAGCCGTTCCCCTCTGGGTCCGCGCGGCTTATCGAGGAATTGGACCGCCATGACCGCCCCGCCAACCGCCAGCCGCCCCCTCGTGTTGATTATCGACGACAACCAATCCGTGCGCCGGCTCTTGCGGTTCATCGTCGAGCGGGCCGGGCACACGGTCTTGGAGGCGAGCGACGGCGAAGAGGGGTTGGCCTTCCTCGCGACGCGCAAGCCCGACTTGGTGCTGCTGGACTTGGACATGCCGCAGATGGGCGGCTTTGAAGTGTGCCGGCGCGCCAAGGCCGACCCGGCCACGCGGTTGACGCCGATTGTCATCGTCACCGGCCGCGGCGTGGACGAGGCCCGCCTGCGGGCGTGGGAACTGGGGGCGGACGACTTCCTCACCAAGCCGTTCCAGACCGCCGACATCGCCGCCCGGTGCAACGCCCTGCTGCGGGTCAAAGGGCTGGTGGACCAACTCGACGGCGCCCAAGCCGTCCTGTTCGCCATGGCCCGGGCCGTCGAGGCGAAAAGCCCGCACACGCAAGGCCACACGGAGCGCGTGTCTGAGTACGCCCTCGCGTTGGCGGCCCGCCTGGGGCTGCCGCCCGCCGACGTGGACACCCTGCGCGTCGGGGCGGCTCTGCACGACCTTGGCAAGATCGGCATCCCGGACGACATCCTGAACAAGCCCGGCAAATTGACGCCGGACGAGTACGCCGTCGTCAAGCAACACCCGGTCGCCGGCGTGCGCATCGTCGAGCCGTTGCGGTCCGTCCGCGCCGCGTTGCCCTTGGTGCGCTGGCACCACGAACGCCTCGACGGCTCCGGCTACCCGGACGGCCTGTTCGGCGGGGCGATCCCGCTGCTCGTCCGCGTCCTGTCCGTCGCCGACGTCTACGACGCCCTCTCCAGCACTCGCCCGTACCGCCCGCGCTTGCCCGTCGCCGAGTGTCTCAACATTCTCCGGTCCGACGCCGCCAAGGGGGGCTTGGACCCGGAATTGGTGGAGGTCTTCGCGGAGATGGTCGTCCCGGCGGGGGCGGCGGTCGCGGCGGCCGGTTCGTAGTCGCCGGTCTTTAGCCGGCGTTAACCCGGCACCCATCGACGACCGGCGGGCGAGTCTTCGAGGCCCGCCGCACGCGCGCGAAGACTCATGCCGAGAGGTGTTGACGGCCGAGGTCGGGCCTCGAAGACTCGGCCCTTCTAGTTTCATCGCGTGCGGGGTCAACGCCGGCTGAATGCCGGCGGCTACAAAACGCTCGTTGCCTTAGCGCGCCCGGAAAGTGATGCGGCCGCGGGTGAGGTCGTAGGGGGAGAGTTCGACAGTCACCCGGTCGCCGGGGACGATCTTGATCCAGTGCTTGCGCATCTTTCCGCCGATGTGGGCGATGCACTCCCCGCCCACGTCCAAGGCCACGCGGAACGTGGTGTTGGCCAAGGCTTCCTGCACGCGGCCCTCGGCCGGGATGTTTTCTTCTTTTACCTTACT
>JAYUGD010000644.1:0-12309 GCA_043767785.1 Zavarzinella sp.
CTCGCCAAGACAGAGCGAACGCCGGGTCGCGTATTGCTTTCGTTTCACAGCAGAGTCTCCCATGCGAAACAACATCCTCTCGACAATCACGGCCGTCGCGCTCGTCGTCGGCCTCGCTTGGGAAAATCCCGCCCACGCCTTCCGTCCGCCGACGGGGCCGCACGTCGACCAATTCGGTGACCTACTGCCGGCCGACTGTTTGGCCCGGCTCGGCTGCACGCGCCTGCGGCACGCGGAGAGCATTTACGGCATGGCCTTTTCTCCGGACGGGAAGGCATTGGCCGTCGGGGCGGGGCGGGAAGTCGTCCTTTGGGACGTGAGGTCGGGGCGGCAAACGCACGTCTTTCCGAGCAGCAAGGAGACGGTGCGGGCCGTGACGTTCTCGCAAGACGGCACAAAACTTGCCGCGGCCGCGTACGACGACGCGGTGACGGTATGGGATGTCAAGACTCGCCGCCGCCTCCGGGCTTTCGGGGGGACGAAAGCGTGGGGGCCGTCAGTCGCCTTCTCACCGGACAGAAACGCCTTGGCGGGTTGCGACGCCGACAAAACCGTCCGCGTTAGGGATGTGGAGACCGGCGATGCCGCAGTGGACCTGGAAGAGCCAGCCATCGGCGCCAATACCGTCGCGTGGTCGGAGGATGGCCGATGGCTGGTCGGCGCCGGCATGTCCGCGCCGGCCGGCCAGCCAGAGAAGAAGGCGATCCGGATCGTCGTCTGGGACGCCAAAACCGGGAAGCGCGTCCGGACGTGGGACTGGAAGAGCGGAGCACGCGAAGGCCCAATTCACCATATTTACGAGTGCAGCCACGTCGCCGTGGCGCCCGACGGCCGAACAGTCGCCGCCGTGGCCGAGGGGCGCGTCGGCGTATGGGAGACGGCCACGGGCAACAATCTCATGGAGTATGTTGACCGTCAGGTCGGGGGCGTCGTCTGCTTTCTCGCCGGGGGACGGCAGGTTGCGGTCGGCGGGGCCGGCGTCATTGACGTGGCCACGGGCGAACGCTTGGACGGTTGGCCGGCCGCCGGCGGTCTCTTCGCCGTCTCGGCCGACGGGGCGCTCGTCGCCGCGGAAATTTTCGGCGTCGTCCGCATCCTCCGCTCGGACACCGGGGCCGACCTGCACTCGTTCGGCGACACGCATCGGCAAGCCGTGCCGTACGCCGCGATGTCGGCCGACGGCAAGACCCTCGTCACGGCCACACAATATATGCAACCCGTTCTTGTCTGGGACGCGGATCGGGCGCGGGTTCGGCGCGCCTTGACGCCGCCCGGATCGCCGGCCGCCGGAGTGCTTGTTACGGATCCGCTCGTCACGGCCGTCGCCGTGTCGCCGGACGGCGGGCGGGCGGCCGTCGCTGTGACGGACCGCCGCGTACACGTCTGGGACGCGACTTCGGGACGGCTGCTCCGTTCCCTCCCGGTGACAGTTACCAAGAGGTCATCGCTGGCGACGCTGGCGTTCTCGCCGGACGGAAAGCGCTTGGCCGCCATGGACTACGAGGGCCTAACGGGCTGCGTGTGGGACGTGGCGACGGGCGACCGCACGGCCGACTTGCGAGTGCCCGACCACGAGGGCAACGGGGGCTGGGGCGAGTGCCCGTTGCACTGGACGCCGGACGGCGCGTATGTCATCGCCGGGGCCGCCCTCA
Source organism: Zavarzinella sp. (assembly GCA_043767785.1). Classification (GTDB taxonomy): domain Bacteria; phylum Planctomycetota; class Planctomycetia; order Gemmatales; family Gemmataceae; genus Zavarzinella. The sequence continues at coordinate 1,653 of JAYUGD010000644.1, forward strand.
GCCGCTTGGTCCCGCGTGGCCCCGAAATCCACGTCTTCGACGCGGCGACCGGCAAACACCGGCGCGCCTTCGGCGAGGCGGGCGCGACGTACAAGTGTATTGCCCCCACTCCGGACGGCCGAGTCGTCGCCAGTCTGAAAAACAACAGCCCGCGCGTCTGGTTGTGGGAAACCGCCAGCGGCCGGAGCCTCGGCGAGTTCGGCCACGGCCCGGATACGCAGCGTGTTCAACGTGTGGCGTTTTCACCTGACGGCTTGTACGCGGCAGTCTGCTATCGCGACGTCTTTCAAATCTGGGAACTCGCCACGCGACAAGACTGCCGTACCTTCAGCGGGCACACGAATTGGATCACCAACGTGTTCTGGCGACCGGGGCCGGCCGGCTTGGTGACCACGAGTTTTGACACGACCGCCCTGATCTGGGACTGGACGGGCCGAACGAGCAGTCCCAAGCGCGACGACCTCGACACTTGTTGGAAAGCGCTCTCCGGTGAGGACGCGGAGAAGTCATTCGCCGCCATGGCCGAGTTGCAGGCCGCGCCGGCCGTCGCGGCTCGTCTGGTTGCGGCAAGGCTCAAGCCGGATATCCAGCGGACCGATGAGCAAATTCGCACCCTGATTGCTGACTTGGGCCGCGACGACTTTAAGACGCGAGAACTCGCATCCCGCGCCTTGAGTCGTTACGACGCGGACATACAAGTCTTGCTCGCCACCGCCTTAAAAGACGCGGAGCCGGGGGAGCAAACGGAACGAATCCAAAAGGTTCTGGCCGACGTGAAGTCCCCGTTTGTCCCGCCGGCCCAAGTCTCGGAGTCGCGCATGATTCACTTGCTGGAACGGGTGGCCACCTCTGACGCGAAACGACTGCTCGACTCGTTGGCGAAGGGAGACCCCCGCACGCGGCTGACCCACCTCGCCAAGAGTGCTTTATCGAGAGTGAATCCGGAGAAGTGACGAAGCCGACGACCGCGGACATTGCGTGTATGAGACGCGATCAACGGTCGCCGGGTGTCATGTCCAGGCGTTGCGTGGACATGTGCCTTCAGTCTCAATCATGTCCACGCAACGCCGTGGACATGGCGCCCGGCGCAAGAAGGAGCAGGAGTGCCAGCGGAAGCTGGAATTGCCGGACAACGCGTAGTCGCGATGGAGGCCTTCAATCATTTCCCCGAACGGTATGCGCCTCGGCGATTCACCTCAATTGTCGTCGCTGCTTTCCCCGAAGGCCCCTTGCAGGATCGTCGTGCCGGCGGCGTCGGCCACTGTAAGTTGCGAACCGGCGTGGAGGGTCGGGAAGTTCGCGTCCGTGATGAGTTCGATCTTCCCCCGGCCCATGTCATTCGTGGTCACTTGGCCGACCAGCGTGCCGGTCGTGGCGTCCCCGTTGACATAAACGCCGTAGGTGGTGTTCGGCGTCGCGCCGAAGACTTTCGCCTCGAACTGCCCGTTGATCGCGTCAAACTCGGCGGACCCCAATAGCGGCCCGCCGGGGTTGCCGGGGTTGGTCAAAGACGCTTCCAGCTTATTCGCGCTAGTTGCGGAGTTGCCAAAGGCTCCGGTAAGGGAAAGGGTCGCGTCTCCGCTTGTGGGGGTTACGTTGAGGACGGACACGCCGTCCGTGAGGGCGGGCAGGCCGGCGGCATTGTGCACTTCCAGTTGACCGTCGCCGTCGGCGTTCGTCGTGACCTGGCCGACGGTGACGACGTTGGAACCGTCCCCGGCCACGTCCACCGTCACGTTGAAGGTGGTGTTGGCCGCCGCGCCGCGCACGTCAAGTTCGAATTCCGTTCGCCCCCCGACCTCAGCTTGAACTTCGGCCACGCCGGCGGACCCGCCGTTGACGTCCGTCAGAACCGCCCGGAAATCGCTGCCACTGCCGCGAGATTCGCCGTGACGGTTCACATCGTTGCCCGTGTCTCCGTTGACATCGTCGGTCCCGGAGCCGCCGTCGCACGTGTCGTCACCCAACCCGCCGTGGACGACGTCGTCGCCCGACCCGGCGAGCGCCAAATCATTCCCCGTGCCGCCGAGGAGCGAGTCATTGCCCACGCCCCCGACAAGGCTGTCGTCCCCGGCGTCCCCAGTCAGGTCGTCATTCCCCGACCCGCCGTCCAAGCGGTCGTCCCCGGCCCCACCGTCCAAGCGGTCGTCCCCGGAGCCGCCGGATTCCCTGTCATTGCCGTCGCCGCCCGACAGGGCGTCGTCGCCGGTGCCGCCGGACAGGTTGTCGTTCCCGGCGTCCCCGGTCAGATTGTCGTTCCCGGCGCCGCCGTCGAGGCGATCATTGTCGGCGCCGCCGTCCAGACGGTCGTCCCCGATCCCGCCCGATTCCGAATCATTCCCAGCCCCGCCCGACAGTGCGTCGTCGCCGGTGCCGCCGGACAGGTTGTCGTTCCCGGCGTCCCCGGTCAGATTGTCGTTCCCGGCGCCGCCATTCAGATTGTCGTTCCCGGCGCCGCCATTCAGATTGTCGTTGCCGGCCCCACCGAAGACCGCGTCGTTGCCATCGCCGCCGTGAAGCGAGTCGTCGGACACCCCGCCGAAGATCAGGTCGTTGCCGGCCCCCCCGTCCACGGAAGCCCCCGTTTTGACGGACCGCAGGTCGATCAGGTCATTCCCGCCGAGGGCGTTCACTTCGATGGCGGTGACACCCGTCGAGGGGACCGACGATTGGAGCCGTCCGCCGCCGACGTCGATCTTCATTCCCCGGACGCTGATCGTGTCGCCGTGTTCGCGGACGATGATTTGGTCCCGACCTTCCGTGCCGGTGATGGTCAGGACGCCGCCCGCCAGCGTGGCCGACGGGAGGGCGCGGGAGTTGAGGACTTCGAGGTTGAGCATTGATTTTCGCATGGGTGATGCCTTTGAAGGGACTGGTGATTGCGGGATGGGAAAGACTAGGCGATTCACTCAAGCCCAATCATACCCCGGCGTGTCCGGCATCTGTATCGGGCGGAATGGCAATCGGCGGGGACGGTGTCAGCGCAAGGACTACACGACTTTTGAGGAAGAACAGTGTTCGGCGACCGCCCGAGTGAATGACGGACACCCGGCGGGAGACGGCCGTCGCCGGATCACGCCGGGCGGTCCGGTTTGACGAGCAGCCCCATGTCCGCGGCGTATTTCACGAACTCGGCCGTCGTCCGAAGGCCGAACTTCTCGCCGATCCTGGCCCGGTAGGTGGCAACCGTCTTCGGGCTGATGTCAAGGAGTCCCGCGACGGACTGGTTGGTGTGCCCTTGGCCGAGGAGCGCGAGCACCGCGAGTTCCCGCTCGCTCAACTTGGCGACCGGGGGTTTCCCCGTCGTTCGGTCGGCCGACACGGCGACGCCGAACACGGCGGCGGTCTTCGCCTCGTCGTCGAGATCGACGATCAGGTGTCCGCGCCTCACCGAGCGGACGGCCGCCAACAGATCGTGTTCGCTGACGGTCTTCACCACGTAGCCCTTGGCCCCGTTCGCGACGGCGGCGCGGGCGTACGCCGGGTCGTCGTGCATGGAAAAAACCAGAACTCGGGGGGGGGATTCATGCGCCTGAATCTTCTTCAGCAGGTCGAGACTGCCGCCCCCCGGCATCGTCAAATCGAGGATGAGCACGTCGGGCCGCTCTCGGCCAACCAGGTCGAAGGCGTCCGCGGCATTGCCCGCCTCCGCGACGACTTCGAGATCGGCCTGTCGGTTCAGCAAGTCGCGCAGCCCCGCCCGGAGCAGGGCGTGGTCGTCCGCCAGCATGACCCGGGTTTTGCTCATGACGGCGCCCTCCCGACGGGAATCACGGCGGTCAGGCGACACCCGTGGCCCGGCGACGTGTCGAGGGAGAAACGGCCGCCGAGCAAGGCCACCCGTTCGCGGATGCCCGTCAGGCCCATGTGGCTTCCCGCCGAGGCGGCTTCCCGCTTGTTTTTGGGGTCGAATCCGCGGCCGTCGTCCCCGACGGCCAGCGTGACGTGCCCCGCTTCGCAGCCCAAAGCCACCCGGACGTGGCGGGCCGCGGAGTGGCGCATGACATTGGCGATTGCTTCTTGGAAGACGCGAAACACCGCCGTTTCCACGGAATCCGGCAGCCGCATCCCCTCTAACATGGTGGCTTGGAGCGAGATCTCGACCGAGCGGTGGTGCTCGTTGAAATCGCGCACGACTTTTTCCATGGCGGCGACCAGGCCGAGGTCGTTCAGCAGGCTTGGCCGCAACCCCTGGGCGACCCGCTTCACCTCGGCCAGGGCCGTCTGGGCCAGGTGTTGCAATTTCGCGCACCGGGCCGCGTCCTCCGGGTTGCCGAGGGTCTCGTGGGCGGACCGCAGACCCGAGATCAACAGGCTGAGTTCCTGGCCGATGCCGTCGTGAAGCTCGTGGGCCGTCTGACGGCGCTCGTCCTCGATGGCGGCAAAAAGATCGCCGAGGAACTTGGTCCGCAACCGAATGACCCCCCGCAGGGGCCGGACCAGGGCGAACCAAATGGCGGGGGCCAAGACCGCGGTGATGGTCAGGGCGTCGATGAGGGCGGCCACCAGAGAAGTGGGATCGTCCGGCATCAGCACGGGGAGCGCTATCATCACCCCATACTCGGCCGCGAACAGCAACGTCAGGATGAACACCCACACGGCGGTCGGATAAAGCAAGGCGTGAGGGCCGATTTTGTGGCGCATCGCTCTCTCCGAATACCGGCGCGACGAACCTCGCCCGCCCGCCGGTTGGGGAGCGGTAATCACTTATCTTACGTCGGCCGCGATCGTGAGCGTACTGTCCTGCTGGCCGGAGACGAAGGTACTGCCCTGATTCCTCAAAGAGGCCGCGTTGGCGACGTGCCCCAAACGGGAGATGAAGCGACGGCGGCCTCGTCGGGGTGGAGGACCGACAGGTCGGACACCGGGGCCACGGCCCCGAGCCTCGGCGGACGCTTCGCTTGCCACCCCTTCGACGCTGAGCGGCATCACAATCAAGTCTCTTGTACTCATGGACCCGTTACCATCAGCGGGCGCAACTCGAAATGGAATCCCGGGGGCATTGATTCCACGGCATCCGGGCCAAGACCATGCCCATCCCGCAGGTGTCGGTGAGTCCGGCGAAGACGAGGCCCCCCCCGACAAAGGCCGGCAGCCCGAAGAATGCCGGATGGACGAGCCACCCGAGCGCCGACCCCAGCAGCACGAGTGACCCCGCCGCAATTCGCACCTGCCGTTCCAGGGAAACGGCCTTCTTGCCGCGGACGACCGGGAGGCCGGCGTCCACGCACGCCGCCGTGCCGCCTTCGACGTTGACCACGTTCGGGAAGCCCGCTCGGACGAATTTTTCACACGCCTGTCGGCCCCGGCTTCCGGTCCGACAGATGACGTACAGCGGCCCGTCCGCCGAGACGTTGCGAGTCGGCATCAGCGCCGCCGGATCGAGTTGATCGAGCGGGACGTTCCGCGCATCCTCGACGTGGACCTCCCGAAATTCGACGGGCGTGCGCACGTCGATAAGGTCGATCTTCTTGCCGCCCGTACGGAGTTCGGCAAGTTCGTGCGGGCTGATCGCCTCGCCGCTCATGGTCTTCTCCTGAGAGTGGCCGAGATGCGGACTCCGGAGCCGCGCCGGTCACCGGCCCGAAATCCGTGAGTTCCTCGGGCCGGACCTCCGCCCGCAAGGTGTAAAAAACCGCGAGCACGTCGATGGCCACTTGGCACAGCGCCGGCGAGGGCCATCCCCATCACGCACAAGGCCATGCCGCAAGCCGGCATGGCCTCCCCGTTACTGTATCGCGATTGGGGGAATCCGCGACGACGGCGTTCGCACCGTCTGCGCCGAGGGCGGCCTGGCTCTGCCACTGCGGTAGAACCCCGCCCCCCGCCTCGGCTGCCGCGACTGCGGGCTCGTCCGCCAGATACCATGTCCACGCAAAGCCGTGGACATGTGCCGTCAATCTCAATCATGTCCACGCAAAGCCGCGGACATGGCGCCCGGCGAGACTTACTTTTCCGCGCGCGGCGGGGGATACGCCTTGAGGCACGCCGCCACTCTCTCTTCAAACCCGTCCGGCAGGGCGCCAAACTTTTCGATCCGGACCGACCTCATGAGCTGTGTGCCCTTGGCCGTGTCATGGGCGGTCAGAAGCCCGTCCCGGAGCTTCTTCAGGGCGGCTTCGTCCACGCCCCCCTTTTTGTACACGAGGACGGTCGGCGGGAATTCGTCGGATTCGGCCATCACCTTTACGTTTTTGGACGCGCCGGGGTAGAGCTTTTGAAAATGGTTCCAGGCGGAATGGTCGGTCACGGTCAGGTCGGCTTCGCCGTCGATGACCTTCTGAATCGCCTCGTGGGCGGTGTCCGCCGTCGCGGTCGAGCCGAACGCCGACCCGCCCATTTCCTCGGCCTGCCGCTTGGCCAAGAACAAGCGCGCGTGGTCTTTCATCGCGGTCGTCACGACGAGTTTGCCATCCTTCAAGTCGGCCAGGCTGGCGGCCTTGCTGTCGTGCAGGACAAGGAGATACGCCGTCACCGGCTTCGGCCGCGCGACCGTACACACGAGTGGCTGAAGGTCGGGGTATTTCTGCCTGGCCCAGGCGAACTCGTGCCCCTGCAGGACGCCCAATTCCAGCACGCCGTCGTTCAGGTCGCGGGCAACCCTCGGCCATTCCTGGTCCAACGTCACGGCGCCGTTCAGCCCGGTCTGACCCTTCATCAACTCCCGGAACGAATCGCCCGCGGTCGTCAGGAGGTCTTTCGGCACGTCTCGGACGGCGCCCTTGGCGATGCCAATTCGGTACACCTCTTTTTCCCCGGCCGTGGCGGCCGGCGGGCCGAGAGGAACGATCATTGCCGCGGCGAATATCCATTGCTTCATCAAAACGCTCCAGGAATGCGCGAACGGAGTGAGCTTGAGCTGAAAGGGATGGTGGTGGGGTGATTATAAGGCCCGTCAAGGCGCCATGCGATTCTTCTTTTCATGGCGGGTGTTGTTGATTGGGCGAGCACCTGCAAATCCCACGCTCGGCCGTGCGTGGGCTTGGCGTCCCCTACAATAAACACTCCCACCCCGCCCCCTTTTTCTCCACAGCGGAATCGACTCCATGCGCTGGCGTTTGCGTGTCCTGTCGGCGGCCTTCGCGGCCCTGATCCCCGGCTTCTTCCTGCTGGCCAACCCCGAGGCGCCGACCTCCAATTATAACCCGCCGTTGGCCAAGGCGTCCGACGAGGCCGACAAGGCCATCGCCCGGTTTCAGTACGACAAGGCGCTGAAGGTGACGACGTGGGCGGCCGAGCCGTACCTGGCCCAGCCGGTCGCGTTTGCGTTTGACGAGACGGGGAAGTGTTATGTGGCCGAGACGTTTCGGCACTCACGAGGGGCGACGGACAATCGCAGTCACATGAACTGGCTGGACGACGAGTTGGCCGCCCGCACCGTGGCCGACCGCGTGGCGGTATACAAGAAGGACGCCGGGAAGAAGTTCGCCGAGCAGTACGAGAAGGAACACGAGCGCGTCCGCGAACTGCGGGACACGACTGGCAGCGGCAAGGCGGACAAGTCCACGGTGTTCCGCGACGACTTCGGCCGGGCGGAAGACGGCATCGGGGCCGGGCTGCTGGCCCGGCACGGGGAAGTCTTCTACACCTGCATCCCTGATCTGGTGAAGTTGCGCGACCCGAAGGGGGCCGGCGTCGCCGACGTGCGCGAGACGATGGCGACGGGCTTCGGCGTCCACACCGCGTTCATCGGCCACGACCTGCACGGCTTGCGCATCGGGCCGGACGGCCGGCTGTACTTTTCCATCGGCGACCGCGGCCTGAACGTCGTCAACAAGGAAGGCAAGCGGCTCTTCTGCCCCGACACCGGGGCCGTGCTGCGCTGCGAGTTGGACGGGGCCAACTTGGAAATCGTCGCCACCGGCCTGCGCAACCCGCAGGAGTTGGCGTTCGACGACTTCGGCAACCTGTTCACCTGCGACAACAACTCGGACTCCGGGGACCAAGCCCGCTTCGTCAACGTCGTGGACGGGTCGGACAGCGGCTGGCGCATCGGCTACCAGTACGGCTCCGCGATGCACGACAACACCGTGAAACAGGGCAACCGCGGCCCGTGGAACTACGAGCAACTGTGGAAGCCGCAGGCCGAGAACAAGGCGTTCTACATCGTCCCGCCGCTGCGCAACTTCGCGGACGGCCCCTCCGGCTTTACTGCCTACCCCGGCGTCGGCTTGAGTGACAAGTACGCCGGCCACTTCTTCCTGTGCGACTTCCGCGGCAACCCCGGCGGGAGCGGCGTGTGGTCGTTCACGACGAAGGCCAAGGGCGCCTCGTTCGAGATGGTCAACCCGCAGCACTTCCTCTGGAACATCCTGACGACGGATTGCGACTTTGGCCCGGACTCCAACTTCTACGCCCTGGACTGGGTGGACGGCTGGAACCCCAGCGGCAAGGGCCGCATCTACAAGGTCCACGACGAGGCCGCCCACCAGAACCCGGCCGTCGCCGAGGCGAAGAAGCTGCTGGCCGAGAAGTTCGACCACCGCCCCGCCGCCGAACTGCTAAAGCTGTTGGGCCACCCGCACCGCGACGTGCGGCTGGAAAGTCAGTTCGCCCTCGCCAAGAAGGGGATTCTTGAAGAAGTGGCGGCCGTCGCCGCCAAGAGCGACAGCCGCATGGCCCGCGTCCACGCCGTCTGGTGCCTCGGCATGATGGGCCGCAAGGACGCGAAGGCGTTCGACGCCCTGTACCCGTTGCTGGGCGACGCTGACGTGGAGATCCGGGCCAACGCCGCGAAAATGCTCGGCGAGAACCCGAAGACCCCGGCCGATAAACTGTTGCCGTTGTTCAAGGACGCGGAACCCCGCGTCCGACTGATGGCGGCCTTGTCCCTCGCCCGCGGTTACCAAACGGTCGCGGACACGAAGAAGGTGCGCGACGCCGCCTTCGCCTTGCTGAAAGAGAACGGCGACAAAGACCCGTACCTGCGTCACGCCGGGGCGACGGCCCTCGCCGCCCGCGTGCCGGCCGCGTCGATTGCGGAAGCGGCGACGGACGAGAACGTCTCCGTCCGCATCGGGGCCGTCATCGCCCTGCGCCGGCAGGCGGCGTCGGAAATTCAACTGTTCCTGAACGACGCGGACAAGAACGTGGTGGCCGAGGCCGCCCGGGCCATTAACGACGTGCCGATCATGCCGGCGATGCCGAAGCTGGCCGCCCTCATCACGCACACCGACCTCGCCCCGGAAGTGACGTACCGCATGCTGAACGCCAACTTCCTCGTCGGTGCCGCCGAGAACGCGACCGCCCTCGCCAACCACGCGGCCAATTCGCAAGCGCCCGAGGGGACGCGAACCACCGCCCTCAAGATGCTCGGCGACTGGGCCAAGCCGCCGCGACGCGACTACGTCACCGGCCTGACGCAAGCCGTCGCCGCCCGGCCGCCCGAGCTAGCGTCCGCCGCCCTTACCGCCGTGTTGGGCAAGGTATTCGCCGGCTCGGATGCCGTGCGGAAGGAAGCCACGGCCGTCACGGCGAAGTTAGGTATTAAGCAAGTCGGGCCGTTCCTGTCGGCACTGGTATCGGACGCCAAGGCTCCGAGTTCCAGCCGCGTCGATGCGCTGTTCGCCCTAGACTCGCTGAAGGACGCCAAGTTGACGGATGCCGTCGCCACGGCCGGGAAAAGCGACGACCCGCACCTGCGCAACGCCGCCCGCCGTCTGAGTCTCAAGAAGGACCCGGCCGGCGTGATGAAGCAACTGCGGGCCGTGCTGGCCGGCACGAACATCCCCGAACAGCAAGGGGCCTTCGCCCTGCTGCCGTTGATGCAAACCCCCGAGGCGACCGACCTCATCGACGAGTGGATGGAAAAGCTTTCGACCAAACAGGCCGCCCCGGAATTGGCGTTGGACATTCTCGAAGCCGCCGCCGCCAGCGCGAAGTTTTCGGAACGGCTCGGGCGCCGGTTGAAGTCCTACGACGCCGCCCGGCCGAAGACGGACGACATCGCCAACTACCGCGAGAGCCTCGCCGGCGGGGACGCCGTCAAGGGCCGCGACATCTTCGTGAACAAGGCGGCCGTGCAGTGCCAGCGCTGCCATAAGGTTGACGGCCAAGGCGGCGACGTCGGCCCGGTCCTGAACGGCCTCGGCAAGCAACACCCGCGCGAGTATCTGCTGGAGTCCGTCGTGCTGCCCAGCAAGGCCATCGCCAAAGGCTTCGACTCCGTCGCCCTGCGCCTCGCCGACGGCCGCACCGTCTCCGGCGTGCTGAAGTCCGACGACGGCAAGGAAGTGAAGGTGATGACGCCGGAAGGCAAACTCATCACCGTGAAGGCCGACGACGTGGAAGACAAGAAAACCACGAAGTCCGCGATGCCCGAAGACATCCGCGAAAAACTGACCAAGCGCGAACTCCGCGACGTGGTCGAGTTCCTGGCGTCGCTGAAGGAAGAGAAGAAGTAAAGGGGCGTTGCCCGGTGACGACGGTCGCCGGGCGATTCGGTCCAATTAAGAGGTCGGCCGCCGTCCCCGTTGTTGTCGAACTCGCCAATGACGGTGACGAACACCCGCCCGTCCGCACTCACCGCGACGGACTCCGGGTTCTTCAACCCAGTAATGAAGGGCTTCCCGGCGCGTCGGCAAACGCCGGCACCGCCAATGCCACGGCCGCAAGGCCCAAAAAAATCGTTTAAGACCGATCTCCCAGAGAGGATTCG
>JAYUGD010000645.1:0-4555 GCA_043767785.1 Zavarzinella sp.
CCCTCACACTCCCCAGTTCACTTGCCCTTGCCCGGATTCCCGGACGTGGTATTCTCGCCGGCCGAGGAACGTCCGTTCCGGCGGCTTGCCTTCGCCGCCGGCCGGGGAGTCGCATGTACGCGCAAACACTGATACTGGTCGGCCTTCTCTCGGGGGACTCCCTGCCCGAACTGACCGGCCCAAAGCTGGAAAAAGGGCTGGAAGTCCGCTGGGCGGGCCAGTTCACCGAGGCGAGCTTCATCCCCGGCGTCCGCACGGTGCGGGCCTACGACGTGGAGACGCGCCTGTTGGTGCTGGCCGTGGACGAGAACGGCACCGACGTCGCCCTGTTTACGCGCGTGTTCCTCAAGCAAATTGGCAAGACCACCGAGGCCCCGGCCGGGGCCGTGCGCATTGAATTGGCCCGCGTCGATCGCAAGGGCCGCGTGACGGCGGTGCCGTCCCCGGCCGACCCGGACAACCCGGCGCCCAAGGCCAAGCCGTGGCCGGCCGTGAAGTTGCAAGGGCTGCCGTACCACGAGGCCGGCATGTTCCTGGAACTGCCGGACGCCAAGAAGGCCGGCGTCAAAGACGGCTGGGCGCGAGAAGAAGACAACCGCCCGGCGACGGCGTGGAAGATAACGGACGTGGAAAGTTTCCGCGGCCAGATCGGGCTGAAGGTCGTCGGCCTCCAGGCGACGGCCGGGTTCGCCAAGCCCAGTGGCGCCCGGCAATCCGAATGGCAGCGGAAGGAGACGCTCTGCATCCTCCCCGCGCTCGGCTTTGCCTCCCGACTCGAGCGCGTCATCGAGCGCCGCGACCCGGACGGGGAAGACCTCGCGTTCCGCTCCGTGCTGACGCTCGAACAAACCGGAAAACTCACCTACTCCGGCCGGCTGTTCGACGAGCGCCGCGAGGAAGCCGTGACGGCCGCCGCCCACACGGCCATGCTCGACCGCCTGTTGGCCGACGGCGGCCGCGGCGGCCCGAAGCCGTTCGAGGCCCTCGTGCGCCGCATCGACGGCTACCAGACCGACCACGCCGGCGGCGACAGCGTGCCGTACCGCGAGGCGACCCAGGCCATCCGTAAGCGCGCCCTGTCGGCCGCCAAGGGGAATCTGCCGCCGGTGCAAGCCAGCGTGGACGAGCGAGGCAGTACGCCCGAACCGGACGCCGGCCCGCTGGCGATTGGCAAAACCGCCCCCGACATCTCGGCCGAGATGCTGACGGCCGCCGCCACGACGAAGTTGAGCAAACTGGCCGGCCGTCCCGTACTGCTCGCGTATTTCCAGACAACCGCCGCCTCCGCGCCGAGCGTGTTGAAACTGGCCGACACGCTGCACGCCAAATACCGGGCGACCGGCGTGGTGATGCCCCTCGTGATCGGCGACACCGCCGACTGGAAACCCGCCTACTCTGCCGCCGGCCTGACCGTGCCGGTGTACGACGGCAACCCCGTGTACAAGACGCACGGCCTGGAAGCGACGCCGGTGTTCGTGGTCATCGACGCCGCGGGCATCGTCCGGCACGTCGCCCGCGGCTGGGGCGCCGGGACCGCCGACGAAGTGAGCAAGGAATTCGCCCGCTGGGTGAAGTGACGCCGCGTGGCCGTCGCAATCGGCAAGGTCGCCCCAGTCCGCGTGATTGATTGGATTGATCCGGCCGGCCGGCGCTTGCCGCGGGATTGCCCCCGGCTCTACGATTCACCGGCGAAACAAGCGACCATGAGCGTTTACCAAATACAAGGCCCGGCGAAACAATGTGCGGCCACTGGGCGAGCGCTGAAGGCCGGGGACGCGTTTTATAGCGTCCTGACCGATGAGGCCGGGCAGTTCGTGCGGCGGGATTATGCCCGCGAAGCGTGGGGCGCGCCGCCGGCCGGGGCCGTCGCGTGGTGGGCGGGCCGGATTCCCGATGGCGGGGCCGCCCCCAAGCCGACGATCAACGAAGCGTTGCTCCTGGACTGCTTCGAGCACCTGACCGACACGACCGCCCCGGACCGCCTGAACTTCCGGTACGTCGTGGCCCTGCTGCTCATGCGCCGCAAGCGGCTGAAGTTCGACGACCTGAAGAAGGACGGCGACCGCGAGGTACTGGTCCTGCGGGACGCCAAGACGAACCGCAAGTACGACGTGCCGGACCCGAAGATGTCCGACGAGGCGATGGAAGCCGTCCGGCAGGAAGTCTTCCGCGTGTTGGGGTGGGAGTAGGCGAACGAATACCGCCGCGAGGCGGTCGTGTTGGAGTCCCGCCTTCAGGCGGTCTTTGACCTTCCTGAGAAAAGGCCCAGAAGGACCGAGTCTTCGAGGGTCCGACCCCTTGGGCGAAAGTCGTCACCCGTGAAGGCGAACCCTCGAAGACTCGGTTCGCCGGCCGTCTTTGGGTCTCAGGCCCAAGACCGCCTGAAGGCGGGACTCCAACACGATCGCCTCGCGGCGATGATTGACCCGACCGTGCCTCGGCAGGTGACAACCATGAACAGCCCGTTTCGCCGGTCGTCGGTCCTCGTCGCCGTGCTCGCGCTCGCGGGGTCGGGCTGCAACCTGTTCCCGAAGCCGGCGAAGCACGACGACGTGCCGCCGCCGTTGCCCACGTCGGGCGACGACCGCAAGCCGTCGGCCGAGCAACTCATCGGCTACTTGAACCGGCAGGCTGACCAACTCGAATCCATCGAGACCCGCTCGCTCGACATCGACGTGGACGCGATGGGGTCCAAAGTGAGCCTCGACGGGTCGCTGTCGTGCCAGAAGCCCCGCAACTTTAAGCTGGTGGGCCGGAAGCTCGGCATGGAGCAAGTGCTGGTCGGTTCCAACGCGGACCGCTTCTGGTTCTACGTCAAGCAAGATAAGAGCCAGGCCCTGTATCACTGCTCCTACACCGACTTTGAAAAGGGCGTGGACCTGCCGTACCCGTTCGACCCGGAGTGGGTGCTGGAGGCCCTCGGCATGGCCCACATCACCGCCGGCGACGGCACGAAGGTCGAAGAAGACCGCACGCACTACAAGCTGATCGAGGAGACGACCCTCCGCGGCCAGAAGGTCAAAAAGGTGACGGTGTTCCACAAGGGCAACGCCCGCGACAGCCAGCCGCAAGTCGTCTCGCGGGCGATGGTGGACAGCGCCACCGGCAAGGCAATGTGTACGGCGGTCATCAAGGAAGTGTCCCGCATCCCGGCCGAGCGCGGCGACGGCCTGCCGCCGCGGTACATCCTGTGCCCGCGGGTGATTCAACTGGAGTGGCCGCAGCAAGACACGAAGATGACGCTCGACCTCGGCAAGATGCGCGTCAATCAGCGCATCGACCCGGACCAATTCGAGATGCCCGCCGTCGGCTCCAAGCAAGTGGACCTGGGCAAGTACCGCCCGGCCGGAAGAGTGGTCCCGGCGGGGTATCGTTGAGTTAAAAACATTTGGCCGCCAAGTCGCCAAGGCCGCCAAGAAGAACCATTTTGAATTGGTCTTCTTGGCGGCCTTGGCGTCTTGGCGGCCAATCGGGTTTGCTTGTCGAAATCAGTTCTCGATCGCCAGCACGTCGTCTTCGGTCATGACGAGGAATTCCTTGCCGTCGACGGTGATCTCGCTGCCGGCGTAGGACGTGAAGAGGACCTTGTCCCCCTTCTTCACTTGGAAGGCGGCCCGCTTGCCGTTGTCGAGGACTTTGCCCTCGCCGACTTCCAGCACCTTGCCCTGCTTGGGCTTTTCCTGGGCCGAGTCCGGCAGCACGAGGCCGCCGGCGGTCTTGGTCTCGGCCTCGAGCCGTTCCACCAGAATCTTGTCGTTCAGCGGGAGCACTTTCATCGAATCTCGTCTCCTGAATCGGGGGTCTGCGAAGGTTGTTCCACGGTGCCGTACACGCGGACCAAGGCCCGGAACACGGTGGTCTTCACCACGTGGGCGTTCACGGGCTTGGGGACCACGCTGAAGAAGTGGGCCGCGAAGGCCCGCCTCATCACTTCCAGCGTGGCGTCGGCGGTGATCAGGATCGCGGGCAGCAGGGCGTTGATCTGTTGGATGAGCTGGTACGCCTCCAACCCCGACATCTTGGGCATCTGCAAATCGAACAGCGCCAAGTGGATCGGCTCCGACTGGACGATGGCCAAGGCCTCGTCGCCGTCGGCCGCGAGCACCGGGCGGAAGCCCTGCGCCTCGACGATTTCCTGGAGCGCTTCCCGCACCCCGCGGTCGTCGTCGGTAATCAAAATCGAATACCGTCGGGTGTCAACCATGCCACGCTACCTCATCCGGCCGATCCTTTCCTGCCCGCCACGGTCGTCGGGCGCACATTTCGCCTTGGGAAACCCAAAGTGCAAATGCCGCGCCCAAAACCGTCGCGGGCGGCCGGAAGATCATCCTAACCAGTGATTTTGCAACAACATAAGCAGGAATGGTATTGTGACAACTCCCGCCGGATGACGCAAGGCGGCTTTGCGGGGCTGCCGGAGTGACAGGCGGATCGGCCGCATTTGTTTAGCCGCGACGCGACGCTTCGGAGTGGAGCGCGGGCCTCCAACAATCAAAACCTAACCACAAAGGCACAAAGATCACACGAAGATACACAAAGGAGTCCACACACCGAT
>JAYUGD010000646.1:0-1518 GCA_043767785.1 Zavarzinella sp.
GTAATACGCCTGCGGGTGCAGGACCGCTTCGCCGTCGGCCGACTTGACGCCGGCCACGGTCACATCGTGCAGGTGGCCTTCTTGCAGGCCGTCGATGAAGAGGCGGACGCTCTTGCCGTCTTGGCCGACTTCAACCTTCGTGAGCTTCGGCGTGGTCTGATCCACTTCCGGGCTGCCGTAGTCGGCCTGGTAGATGTAGGTGAACGTCTTCACGCCGTAAGACTCGACCTTGGCGGCGGTCGCCGGGTCGATGGGCTTGGTGAACGTCAATTCGAAGCCGTCCGACTTGGCCCGCATTTCGTGGATCTCGAACGGCGCTTTGCCGGTCCACACGACCCGTTCGAGGGAGAACGGCTTCGGCCCGCGGGAACCCCAACCGCGGTTGGTGCCGCCGGCGATCAGGGAGCCGTCAGCACCGAAGCGCACCGGCACGATGCCCGACCCCATACCGGCCCGGAACGGGAAGCACGCCCCTTGGTAGTGGCCGTCCACCTTCTCCAGGAAGACGCGCATGATCGTGCTGTGCGTCTGGTCGCCGACGAACAGTTGCTTCCCAAACGGGCCGAACTTCCCGCCTGAGAGGTCGCAATCGAGGCCGGCGGCAGACTGGCCCATCTTGCCGTAGGGGAAGAACACACATGTCGGATTCAATTGCGGTATCTTCTTGGCCTCGACCATCATCCGGCTCTTGCTCTTGGGGACGGTCGGGGCGTCGCCGAGGTACTTGGCCTCCGGCTCCTTGTACCACTTGAAGCCGCCGGGGTGGCCGACGAAGGTTCCTTCTTTGATTTGCTTCAGGCCGCAGGCGCCGTTCCACGGGCCTTGGTTGTCCGTGTAGAACACGTCCCCTTCCGCGTTGAAGCCGACGCCGCCGGGGGAGCGCACGCCGCTCGTCGTCGGGACGAACTTGCCCTCCGGCGTGATCTTCCCGGCCCAGCCGCGGAACTTGCTGTTGCTGTCGAACGAGCCGGTCAGGCAGAGGGCGAACCAGATGTTGCCGGCCTTGTCGAACCGGGAGCCGAAGGCGTACTCATGGTAGTCGCCGTTGACCTCCCAGCCTTCCGAGTAGACCTCGAACACGTCGGCCTTGCCGTCGCCATTGGTGTCCTTAATGCGGGTCACGTCCGGCCGCTGCGTGACGTACAGGTAGCCGTCCTTGCCGGCGGCGAGGCCGAGGATTTCGTGCATCCCGTGGGCGTACCGCGTGAACTTCGCGTCGGCCGGGTCTTTCGCGTAGGCGTTGTCCACGACCCACACTTCGCCGCGGCGCGTGCCGACGGCGATCTTGTTGCCCGGCAACACTTCGATGGCCCCCATCTCCAGCGTCTCGCCGCGGGGGAGTTCGTACTTCACGATCGGGTAGAAGTCGTCTTCGACCGGGGCCGCCTTTTTGGGCTGGGCGATGGCGGCAGAGAGCGTCGCTACGGCGACGAGGGCGGCGGTGAGGAAACGGGAGGGGAGCATATGCGGGAAACCACGTCAGAGTTTAATGATCGAAGAAAACGAAATTAACCGCCG
>JAYUGD010000647.1:0-1518 GCA_043767785.1 Zavarzinella sp.
CACGCCCGGCGTGTCCACTTCAATCACGCGGGCGGCGATGGGCAGGTACGCGGCCTTGTAGGCGATGGCGGCCTTCACCACGATCAGATGAACGGCTTCCGGCTTCAACCCCACGCTGGTCAGTTGCCCGAGGCTGAACGGCGGGGTTTGCAGGGAGTTCACGACGAGCGTGCCGCCGCCGTCGAGTGTCAGCACGGCGGCCTGGCCCTGGTCGTTGTGGCGCCGGCCGCCGTGGCGGGCTTCGGTCTCCACCCATTTGCCGTCGTGCAGCGATTGCACCACGCCGGAGACAGGCACCGGGTCGCCGTGCATCTTGTCCACGGCCCCGCCGACACTTCCCGTGAAGCGGCCGCCGACGCCGAGGCGTTGGCACTCTTTCACGATGGCCGGGGCGAACATGGCGACGATGAAACTCGGGGCTTGTTGCCGCAGCAACTCGGCCAGCAACACGGTGGCGTCCCCGGCCGAGCCGCCGCCGATGTTGTCCCCGGTGTCCACGAGGATCACCGGCCCCTTCGGAGACGCCAGCCCGTCCCGCACCGCGTCCGCCGGGCTGGCGCACGGGGCGGCCAATTCCCGCCGCACGGCCCACATGGCGTCGGCCAATTTCTCGGCGACGGCGCGGGCTTGCTCGCGGTCCCCGTCCGCGACGGCGATCACGCTCGGCCCCATGCACGGCACGTCCGCGTATTGGAAGCCGCCCATCACACTGACGGAGAGCATCCCCGCTTCCGCCTCCGCGCGCCGGGCCGCGGCCAGCAGGGAGGCGAACGGCTCGCGGGCCGTGTCTTGCCCGAGGATGTTGGCGATCATCGGCCGCCGGGCGACGTAGCTCACCGGCTTGATTTCCCCGGCCAGCGTGCGAGCCATCAGTTCGGCCGCCAACAGCCCGCGCGCCCGTTGGTCGATGTGCGGGTTCGTTTGGTAGCCGACCATGGCGTCCGCGACGGCGGCCATCTCCGGGGGGACGTTGCCGTGAAAATCCAACGTGACAATCAGCGGCTTGCCCGGCCCCAGAGCCTCGCGCACGCGCCGCGCCACTTCGGTGTCCGCGGCCGGGAACGCGGGCGTGACCATCGCCCCGTGCGGGGCGAGCAGCACGCCGTCCGGCTGCCACGCCCGCACGTCCGCGGCGATCTGGGCCGTCACGTCCTCAAAAATATCGTCCGTCACCGGCCCGCTCGGCGTGGACCACGCCATCACGGACGGCAACATCGTCAGCCCGTGTTTTTCGCACCCCTCGATGAAGCCGCCGAACTCGTGGTGCGCCTCCCGCCACACGGGGAACACGGCTTCACCCGCCGTGAGCGACCCTTCCGCGAACCGCTTCCGGTCGCCCGGCGTGGCCGCGAAGGTGTTCGACTCGTTCATGAACCCGGCTAACAGGACACGCATGGGAAATTCCTAGAACAAGCGACCCATAGCGAGGCCCGTTTCGCCGCGACGCGACGCTTCGGAGCGGAGCGCGGGGCCGAAACACATCAAATCGCTGGCCGGGCGGGGGAGCGATTGATTGTT
>JAYUGD010000648.1:0-4549 GCA_043767785.1 Zavarzinella sp.
CGTCCGGCGATGACGCCGTTTTGGTCCCCCTCGAACACGCCAAGGATCATCCCGGCCCGTTGGGCCAGCCCCTGCGCGCAGACCCGGGAGACCGTCATCGCCCGCAAGATCTCTTGCGGGCGTTCCGTAATCACGAGCTTGGGGTTCCGCGGCGTCCCATCACCTTCTCCTGGCGGTCTGGGCGAACCGGAGGAGAAATACACAATTCAGACCGTCAGCGGAACCCCGCTTCGGTCGGACACATCTAGTATCTCAGATCGCCGGCCGGCTGAAAAGCAATGTTCAACAAAAAACGCCCCGGCCGGCCTTCCGCGAAGAAGGCCGGCCGGGGCGTTTCACGTCACGTCCTTGTCGATGGCCGCTTACACTTCCGACGAGGCGAGCAGGTCCGGCGTCGCCTCTTCCTCTTCGGCGTACTCTTCTTCCTCGAAGCCGGGGGCGTTGATGCGCACCTCGGCGTCTTGGTGCATCTTGAAGCCCGTCCCGGCGGGCACCAAGTGCCCGAGGATCACGTTCTCCTTGAGGCCGACGAGGTAGTCGGCCTTGCCGGCCAAGGCCGCTTCCGTGAGGACCTTCGTGGTCTCTTGGAAGGACGCGGCGCTGATGAAGCTCTCGGACTGCACGGCCGCCTTGGTGATCCCAAGCAGCACGACTTCCATCGTCGCCGGCTTCGGGGTCTCCCACGTCGGCTTCTTGCCGCCGTCGGCCTCGATGCGGGCGACTTCGTCGTCGTAGGCCTCGCGGCTGACGATCTTGCCGGACTCAAACGCCGACTCCCCCTTGCCGCGGATCTTCACGCACTCGCCCGTCAGGCGGTCGTTCACCTTCATGAACTCGAACTTGTCCATCACCGAGCCGGGCAGCAGGCTCGTGTCCCCCATGTGATTGATCTTCACCTTGCGGAGCATCTGCGACACGATGATCTCGATGTGCTTGTCGTCGATCTCCACACGCTGGCTGCGGTAGACCTGCTGCACCTCGTGGACGAGGTACTCTTGCAGGGCCTCGGCCCCGGAAATGCGGAGGATGTCGTGCGGCACCAGCGGCCCCTGCACCAGCGGGTCGCCGGACTTCACGTACTCGCCGGTCTGCACGTTCATCTGCTTGCCGTGCGGGACTTGGTGCTCGACTTCGTCGCCGACCGGCCGGCCCTTCTCGTCCTCCGGTTGCACCCAGATGATGCGCTTGCCGCGCTTCTTGTCCCCGAGCCGGACCTTCCCGGCCACGTCCGACATCACGGCCGGGTCACGCGGGCGCCGGGCCTCGAAGATTTCCGTCACGCGGGGCAGCCCGCCGACGATGTCCTGGTTGGCGCTCTGCTCCTTGGGCGTCTTGGCCACGATCGTCCCCGCGGACACTTCCTCGCCGTTCTTCACTTCGAGGTAGGCCCGCTCCGGGATGTAGTAGGCCTGGACGATGTTCCCGCGGCCGTCCTCGATGACCACCTGCGGGTGCAGGTCACCCTTGTGCTCCATGATGATGAAGCGCTCGGTGCCGCTGGAGTCCTTCTCCCGGCGGAAGGTCTCGTTCTCCTTCAAGTCCTCGAACCGCACCTTGCCGCCGGTCTCGGTGATGATCGGCGTCATGTGCGGATCCCACCGGCACAGGATGGTGTTCGGGCCGACTTCCTGGCCGTCCTTCACCAAGAGTTCCGAGCCGTTGGGCACGGGGAGCCGTTCGATCGGCGGCTGGTTCTTGTCCTTGTAGATCAGGATTTCGCCGGTCTTCGTGAGGGCCAGCGTGGACCGCACGACGTGGCCGGCCTGGTCCTTCACCTCGCGGACGACCGGGTTAATCCGCTCGAACACGGCGAACCCGCCCTTGCGGGTCTTGCGGTCGCTCTCGGCGGCGCCCCCCTTGGCCACCCCGCCGATGTGGAACGTCCGCATGGTGAGCTGGGTGCCCGGCTCGCCGATGGACTGGGCGGCGATGATGCCGACCGCCATGCCCTCTTCCACCAAGGCCCCGGTGGCGAGGTCCATGCCGTAGCACAGCCGGCACACGCCGAGCGTGGCCTGGCACGTCATCGGGCTGCGGACGCTGATTTTGTCCACCCCGCGGCGGTCGAGTTCCTTGGCGATGAACGGGGTGATCATCTCGTTCTCGGCCACGATGTGGTGGTCCGTCACCGGGTCGAGCATCTCGTTGCGGCTCACGCGGCCGCGGATGGCCTCGGACAGGGGGCGGTCGATCTCGTCCCCCTTGTACATGATGCCCTTGCTCATCCCCTGCGTCGTGCCGCAGTCGTGCATGGTGATGACGACGTTCTGGGCCACGTCGGCCAACTTGCGGGTGAGGTACCCGGAGTCGGCCGTCTTGAGGGCCGTGTCGGCCAAGCCCTTGCGGGCGCCGTGCGTGCTGGAGAAGTACTCCAACACGTTCAGCCCTTCGCGGAAGTTCGACTTGATCGGCGTCTCGATGATTTCGCCGGACGGCTTGGCCATCAGCCCGCGGAGGCCGGCCAACTGCCGGATCTGCTCGACGCCGCCGCGGGCGCCGGAGTTCGCCATGAGGAAGATGGGGTTCAGGTACGGCACTTCCTTGCCGGTCGTGGCGTCCTTGCGGCGGTCGGTCCGCAGCGACTCCATCAGGCTCGCGGTGATCTTCTCGCGGGCGTCGCCCCACTGTTCAAGGGTCTTGTTGTACCGCTCCTGCTCGGTGATGGTCCCGCGCTCGAAGTTGCGGCGGATCTTCTCGACTTCCTTGTCCTTGTCCTTCAGGATCGCTTCCTTGACGGCCGGGGTGCGCAAGTCACTGGCCGCGAACGACAGGCCGGACTTGGTGGACTCGCGGAAGCCCGTCTCCTTCATGCGGTCGAGCAGGTCGATGCACTGCCGGCGGCCGAGGATCTGGTACGTGTCCGCGATGATGCGGGACAGGTTCTTGCTGGACAGCGGCAGGTCGTAGAACGGCATCTTCGGGTCGAGGATGTCGTTGAACACGACGCGGCCGACGGTCGTGATGACCAGCCCGCCCGGCTTGCGCGGCAATTCTTCGACGGCCGACCCCTTGGTGGTCTTGATCTCCGAGATGAACTTCTTGTCCATCGGCAGCCGGACGCGGATGCGGGCGTGGACGCCCAACTTCCCGAACTGGAACGCCGTGAACAACTCGCCCGGGCTGTGGAAGGTCATGCCGTCGCCGGCCTCGACCTTCTCGCCTTCCTCGCCGCGGCTGGCGGTGAGGTAGTAGCACCCCATCACGATGTCCTGCGACGGCGTGATGATCGGGTTGCCGTTCGCCGGGCTGAAGATGTTGTTCGTGGACATCATCAGCACGTGGGCCTCGACCTGCGCCTCGATCGAGAGGGGCAGGTGGACGGCCATTTGGTCGCCGTCGAAGTCGGCGTTAAAGCCCTTGCAGACGAGGGGGTGAATGCGGATGGCGTTGCCTTCGATGAGGACCGGCTCGAACGCCTGGATCCCCATGCGGTGCAGCGTCGGGGCGCGATTCAGCAGCACCGGGTGGGACTTGGTCACTTCGGCCAAGATGTCCCACACGTTGTCGTCTTTGCGCTCGAGCATCTTCTTCGCGGACTTGATCGTGTCCGCGAGGCCGAGTTCCTTGAGCCGGCGGATGATGAACGGCTGGAACAGTTCGAGGGCGATCTTCTTCGGCAGGCCGCACTGGTGCAGCTTGAGTTCCGGGCCGACGACGATGACGGACCGGGCCGAGTAGTCCACCCGCTTGCCGAGGAGGTTTTCGCGGAAGCGGCCTTGCTTGCCCTTAATCATGTCCGTGAGGGACTTCAGCGGCCGGTTGCTGGACCCGAGGACGGGCCGCTTGCAGCGGTTGTTGTCGAACAGGGCGTCCACGGACTGTTGCAGCATCCGCTTTTCGTTGCGGATGATGACTTCCGGGGCGTTCAAGTCAACCAGCTTCTTGAGCCGGTTGTTCCGGTTGATGATGCGGCGGTACAGGTCGTTCAAGTCGCTGGTCGCGAAGTTGCCGCTGTCCAACAGCACGAGGGGCCGCAGGTCCGGCGGGATGACCGGGATGCACTCCAGGATCATCCACTCGCACTTGTTGCTCGAGTCCCGCAGGGCCTCGATGATCTTCAACCGCTTGACGAAGTCGCGCAGCTTTTGCTTGCTGGACTTGTCCTTGAGGTTTTCCTTCTCCAGCAGGTCGCGCAGGCGGATCGACTCGTCGACGAGGTTGAGCTTCTCCAACAACTTCTTGACGGCCTCGGCGCCCATGTCGGCTTCGAAAGTGCCGGCCCCGTATTCATCGACGGCCTGCCGGTACTGCTCCTCGGTGAGCATCTGCCGTTCCTTCAACGGCGTCTGGCCCGGGTCGATCACGACGTAGTCTTGGAAGTAGACGACCTTTTCAAGGGAGCTGGTCTTCATGTCCAACAGGGTGCCGAGGCGGCTGGGCATCGCCTTGAAGAACCAAATGTGGACGACCGGGGCGGCCAGTTCGATGTGGCCCATGCGCTTGCGGCGCACACGGCTGTGCGTGACCTTCACGCCGCACTTGTCGCACACCATGCCCTTGAACTTCATACCGCGGTACTTGCCGCAGGTACATTCCCAGTCCTTTTCCG
>JAYUGD010000649.1:0-1516 GCA_043767785.1 Zavarzinella sp.
CGGGGCGGCGCCGGGCGGTTCGACGAGCGCGTCGCCCGCCCGCCGGCCCGCGCGGACTTGGACACGCCGGCCCCCCGCGTGTGGGAAGTCCTCCCCGGCGACCTGCACTCGTAACGGAACGAAAGAACCCCGGGCCATCGCCCGGGGTTCTCGCGGTTCACGTCTTTGCTCGACCAGTTACTTCGCCGCGGTCCGCGTGGCGGTCATGTCCGAGAAGTCCACACTGATCGGCTCGCCGGCCTTGAACACGACTTTTTGGGTCTGCACGTCCGTCTTGCCGTCGCGGGCCACTTCGGCCCGGAACAGGTAGGCGTAGGTCTGGCCCTTGGTCAGTTCCGGCGTGCGGAAGCTCATGCGGCCCCCCGCGCCCGACACGGCCAAGTCGTCCACGAACAGCTTGGCGTTTTCCGGCAACGTCGCCGTCACCGGGCTGGTGATCTTGGCCACTTGGGCGGCGGAGAGGTCCACCGTGGTCCGGTGGCCGGCCCGCACGACAACTTGCTTCGCGACCGATTCGGTCTTCCCGTCCACGGTGTACTCGATTTGCAGCGTGTACTGGAAGTCCCGGCCGGAAGTCAGCTCCGGGGTCAGGAAGTTCCGGCTCGCGCCCGTCAGCGCGGTCGGGCGGCCGTCGGCGTACAGCTTGGCGTCGGCCGGCAGATTCACGAGCACTTGGGCCCGCGTGGCCGGCACGCTGCCGATGGCTTCCGGGATTTCCGTGGCCGTCGGGGCGATGGGCTTCACCGGGACCAGCGGCGAGGCCGGGACGACCGGGACGGCCGGCACGACGGGACTCGTCGTGACGCCCGGATAGTATTCAGCGCCGGCCGGCATGTTCACGCCGCCGACCGTGTACGGGACCGCGTACCCAGTGGAGTACGGGACGTATCCCGTGCAGCCGGTGCAACCGCCGCCTTGGTAGTAGTACGTCGGGATGGAATGGGCGGCGTACCCGCCGCCGCCGCCGCAGCCGGTGTACACGCCGCCGCAACACCCGTTGCACGAGGAATTGCCGCGGTGGTGGAACAGGCCGCCGTGGAACAAGCCGCCGCCGCCGCCGCAACACCCGCCGCCCCACGTGTGTTGGGAGTAGCCGCCGCCGCACCCGTAGCCGGTGCAGGAACTGTAGCCCGTACACCCGCCGCAGGAGTACGACTGTCGGTGACCCGACCCGCCGAACAAGCCGCAGAATTGGGGCGTTTCGGGGGCGGCCGTCATCGCGGCCAGCATCACGATGCTGTACATACGTTGTTGCCCTTTCTGGAACGAGATTACGGAGACCCGTCTCCGGAACCGCCCTCGAAGCGCGAAGATGCGTAATCTGGGGCGATCACGAAGCTAGGATAAGTCAGCCGGTTCGGGATGTCAAAGCAATTCAGGGATTACGCGAATCTTCCCCGCAGCCGCGACAAATCCCCCTATCCGCGCAACCGCTCGAGGCGGTACAATTGGCCCGCGGATTGGTTGGAAGAATGAAGAGTTGGCCGCCAAGACGCCAAGGACGCCAAGAAAACCA
>JAYUGD010000650.1:0-4546 GCA_043767785.1 Zavarzinella sp.
TTCTCGTCGAACCGCTCCAGCTTGACGCGGCCGTAGCGGGAGACCGTCTCCTCGATGTCCGTCGGGATGTTCGGCGGCAGCGGGAACTTGGTGTACTTCTGGAGGACGGCGATCATCTCGGCCGACGAAAAGCCGGCCGCCGCCGCGTTCCACAGGCTCAGGTTGGAGAGCCGGTACGTGTGGATGTGTTCCGGGCTTTTTTCCAGTTCCGCGAACGGGGCGATGGCGTCCCGGGCCTCGCAATACCGCGGGTTGAACGTCTCCACCAAAATGGAGCGGTCCGGCTGCACGAACAGCGGGTTGGCGGGGTCGTACGCCGGCGTGGGAGTCTTGGGCGCTTTGGCGGCTGGCATCGGTGGTGCGGTCTCTGGTCCGTGACCGGGGCGAAAGGGTAAGTGTAGGCACGCGGCCAAGAGCACGCAAGGCGAAGTGTGGGCGGGCGGAGTTCAGCCAAACGTGGGGAGCGGTTTTCGACCCCATCCGGGGTCGAAAACCAAAAGGCAACGCGGGTGGTGGTTTGCAAACTCCACCCGCCGCCTCGCGTCGGTCGGCTCATTCACTCACGAATGGGCCGACTGTCAGATATGATCCTGCTTGTACCCGCCCGACATCTTGAAGAACAGGATCAGCAGCAGGTAACAGACGGCCATCGTCGCGGGGACGGCGGCGGTCCACAGCAATGCTTGCTTGGCCCCGAATATCTTGGCTTCCTTCAGCTTCGGCAAGTCTTCCGACTCGTGCGGCAGGCCTTGTTCCGTCCACCACTTCTTCTGGGCTTCGAGGCCCGCTTTCAGTTTCGGCTCCACCGTCAATTTCTTCTCTTCGGCGGCGGCGATGACGGCCAATTCGTCATCGAGCGAAGTCTGCGTCTTCCGCGTTTTGTCGTCCGCGGGCTTCTTCACATCTTGATAATCCTCAAGCACCTTGAACTTTCCGTTGTCGATCCCGGCAACAGCCGGCACCTTGTCCGGCACAATTTTGGAAACGATTGGGAAGCCAGACAGGGCCGGCTCACCCTTGTCGTCCTTGGCTTGGTAGCGGCTGTAGGCGGTCGGTGACAGTTCTTGAATTCGCTGGACGGCGAAGTAATCCTGCTTGTAGCCGATGCCGGGGCCGCCGAGGAGGCCGGCCGAGATCATGCCGATCCCGCCGCATACGCCCAAGGCCAGCGCCCCGCCCTTGGGGAACCGTTCGGACACGACGCCGAGCATCGTCGGCCAGTAGAACGTCTTGCCGATCCCGTAAATCGTGATGGCGGCGACCCACGGCCACGTCGAACTGGTGAAATCTTGGCCCAAGCAGTACAGGCCGATGGTGCCGCACACGGCGCTAAAGAACAATAGGCCGATGGGGGAAATCTTGTGGACGATCGGCCCGGCGAAGAACCGCAGGGTGAACATGAGCAGGTTGGTCCAGATGAAAGCCATCAGGGCCTTGTTCGGGTCTTCCAAGACGCGGTCGGTAATGTTGACGATCCAACTGTCCGTCCCCAATTCGACGTACCCGACCATGGCGTGGATGAAGAACAGGAACACCAGCACCGGGGCGAACAGCGTGGCGACACTCGTGCCCAGCGAGATGCCGGACGTGCTGGCCTCGGACCGCGGGAACGGCTTGTTGAACATCAGGATGCCGTACATCAGAACCGGGACCAGGAAAATGCCGAGTTTGAATTCCCAGCGGATCGGCGTGCCCACCTGGTTGAAGCCCAGCACGATGACGGCGCCGAGGATCAAGCCCAGCGGCCAGCCGGCGTGCAGGATGTTCAGGTAGTGCGTCTTGTTCCGCGGGAACAGCGTGGCCGTCAGCGGGTTGATGACCGCCTCGCACGTCCCGTTGCCGAGCGCGAACAGCCACATGCCGATGTACAGGCACCAGTACGCGCCTTCCTTGCCGAATTGGGCGTACATGGGGGCGGCCGCGAACGTCACGACGGCGCTGGAGGCGTGCAGCAGGAAGGCGACGAGCATCAACTTGCCGTAGCCGAACACGTCCGCGAAGAAGCTGAAGAAGATGATGGCGAGGCCGAACGCGAGGAGGCCTCCCCCGGTGATCGTGCCCAGTTCACTCTGCGTGAAGCTGAACTGTTGGCCCCAGTCCTTGAGGATGGCCCCGCGGACGGAGAAGCCGATGCCGGCGGCGATCAGCGTCATGAAACTGGCCCAGAACAAGACTTTTTCGTTCTTGCTCGGTTCGCTCGGTGTCTGACTCATGAAACGTAGAACCCCCAAGGGAGAGTTGGCGCGTGCGGCTCGGAAACGCCGGTTATGGGGGGATATTACCAAGCGGGCGAAGGGCAAGCCAGCGCAAAAGACGGAGACGGACCGAGTTATCAACAATTCCGGCGCACGGCCGGTCTTGTCAATCGGTGAGGGCTTGGCCCCGGCATGCCAAAACGATCCCGAAAATCCGGAAATCGAGTGCGACAATTCGGCGGCCGACCCCTTATGATGGGGGAAAGAGTTTACCCCCCGCCCGCCGCCCCTTGACCGTCTTTCCCGCCAACTTGACGCTCCCCGCCCCCATCTTATGGGGCAGTCTGGCCGCGTGGATTCCGATCCCGCCCGCCGTGATGGCCGGAATTCTTTGCGCGACCATGATTTACGCCATGCTGCACTACCTCTTGGGCGTGCGGGCGTGGGTGGGCGAGCAGAATTCCGACGACCCGCTGCTGCCGGTCAACTATTTGAACATCAAGCAGCGCGAAACCAGTCCCTGCGCGTAACTTACGGCGCTTGAATAAAAGTTGACATCGGCGCAAGATAGCCGAGTCCGGACATCCCCTAGGTGCAATTAGTTCCATTCGCCCCACCGTCCGAGAACCACCCATGAGACTTTTCAAGATACTCGCCGTGTGTGCCGTCACCGCGGCGATCCCCGCGCTCGCGCGGGCCGCCGATGCAGAAGTGGAAGTGTTGGCGAAAGGCCCCGTCCACGAGGCCTTCGCCGAGCCGAGCGAACGCCAGCCGGTCGCGTCCCCGGTCGTCCCCAAGGAACCGCCGCAACCCATTGAAGAACTCCCGCCGGACCAAAAGCCGGAAGGGGAAAACGTGCAGTGGCTGCCCGGCTACTGGGCCTACGACGAGGACCGCAAGGACTTCGTGTGGATCAGCGGCTTCTGGCGCGTGCCGCCGCCCGACCGGACGTGGATGCCCGGAAGCTGGCAGAAGGCCGGCGACGGCTGGCAGTGGTCCGGCGGCCTGTGGGCGCCCGTCCAAGCCCAGAAGGCCGAACTGGAATACCTCCCGCCGCCGCCGAAGCCGTTGGACGTGGACGGGGCCAGCATCCCCGCCCCGGCCGCGGACCAAGTCTACATCCCCGGCTCGTGGGTCTACCGACAGCGCTACGTGTGGCGGCCGGGCTATTGGTCGCCGTACCGGGCCAACTGGATTTGGCAGTCGGCCCACTACCGCTGGACGCCCGGCGGCCACATTTTCATCGACGGCTACTGGGACTACCCGCTGGCCGACCGCGGCGTGTTGTTCGCCCCGGTCTACATTCCGCCGGCGTTCTACGGCGACCCGGGGTACGTGTACGCCCCGACGTACATCGTGCGGGAGCCGTGCCTGTACGGGGCCTTCTTCGCCCGCCGCGGCTACGGCTGTTACTACTTTGGGGACTACTTCGCCCCGAACTACGCGACGATTGGCTTCACGGCGTGGAACGGCCACATCAGCGCGACCGTGCGGCTGGGCGGCTTCTACGACCCTTTGTTCAGCCATTACAGCATCGGCTTCGGCCGCGACCCGTTTTGGGGCGGCGGCGGCCTGAACAACCTGTACGCCGGCCGGTACCGCGGCGACTACGCCCGCCCGCCGGTCAACTTCGTGCAGCAGACGACGGTCATCAACAACATCACGAACGTGAAGAACGTCACGAACGTGAACAACGTGCAGATGCTGTCCACGCTCAAGGACGCCCCGAAGACCACGCAAGTGAAACTGGCGGCGGTCAGCGAGACGGCCCGCAAGCAACAGCAGACGCAGGCCCGCGACCTGCGCACCATCGGCGCGAAGCGGTCTGACCAAGAAGTGAAGTTGGTCTCGACCCGGCCGATGACGGGGGGAACGACCCCCGCCGCCCCGCGAAGCGTGAAATTGGACGTGCCGACGCACTTGCAACCGCTCGTCTCGACGCCGGTGATTGACCCCGCCAAGCCGGGCCACACGCTGCCGAAGGCGGACCGCCCGCTGACCGGCGTGGCGCCGAAGGGGACGACGCCCGACCCGAAGGTGACGCTGCCGAAGGCGGACCCGAAGCCGGTGGTTCCGAACCCGATGCCGAAGGTCGATCCCAAGGTGACGCTGCCGAAGGTTGATCCGAAGCCAGTGGTTCCGAACCCGTTGCCGAAGGTGGACCCGAAGCCAGTGGTTCCCAATCCGCTGCCGAAGGTCGATCCCAAGCCGGTCATTCCGATGCCGCTGCCGAAGGTCGAGCCGAAGCCCGTTATTCCCACGCCGAAGCCGGTAATTCCCGCGCCCAAGGCGGAACCGAAAGTGTTGATCGCTCCCCCAGTGACGATTCCGGTCCCGCCGCGGCCGGCTCC
>JAYUGD010000651.1:0-4543 GCA_043767785.1 Zavarzinella sp.
TCGCACTCAAAACTCGCCTTGCCCGTTTTCTCCCCCGACGCTACGATCCCGCGTTGGGAGTGGAATCCATGGACGGACCCGCGGCCGCCGGCTTTCGTCGCTCGCCACTGTGGCTCGTCGTCTTGGCGGGCTTGGTGGCGGGTCAGGCTTGGCTCACGCTGCAACTGTTCGGGAACGACAACGCCCTCGACCAACTCACGAACGACGCCCCGATCCTCGACGGGCGGCACCCGCTGCATTTCTATCACGGCCTGCTCGGCAACCGCGTCTGGCACGAGCGCCGGGCGACCATGTGCTACGACCCGGCGTTCCAAGCCGGCTACCTGAAGACGCCGATCTTCGACGGCGGCAGCCGGCCCGCGGAACTGTTCCTGTTCCTCGGCGGGCCGTCCGCCACCAGCTACAAAATCGGCTTCGCCCTCTGCTGCCTGCTGCCGCCCTTGGCCTTCGCCCTCGCGGCCCGCGGCGTCGGCCTCAGCGCCGGCGGGGCGTGCTTGGCGGCGCTGATCGGCGGGACGCTGTGGTGGTCCCCGCCGTGCCGGCTGTTGTTGGAAACGGGGGACTTGGACTTACTCGCCGGCGGCATCTGCGTGCCGGTCTACCTCGCGTGGCTGTACCGCTACGGCCAGACGCCCGGCCCGCTGGAATGGGCCGTCATCGCCGTGGCGGCCGGCGTGTGCTGGTTCATGCAGCCGTTGCTGATGGTCGGGGCCGTGCCGCTGGCCGTGCTGTACCACGTCTGGGTCTTCCGCTCCGTGCGGGTCGTCTGGCACGTCGGCTTATTGCTCGCCAACGCGGCCGGGCTGGGCGCGAACCTGTTCTGGCTGCAAAACTGGGTCACGCACGTCGGCATGTACGTCCCCTACGGCGGGGAGGAGTCGGCGCTGCGGCTGTGGCCGTCCACCTTCCAAAACTGGGAGGCGTTCATCCCCGCGGACCCGGTGGACCTCGGCATCGCCGTCATCGGCCTCGTCGGCCTGCTGGCGATGCTGCGCCGGCACGCGGACGCGGCGTGGCTGTTCGCGTGCGGGATCGCCGTGTACGTCGCCGCCGCCGGGGCCGGGCAATTGTGGCCGACGCTCGCGGAGTTCGGCACGCACAAGGTGATGAGCGTCGGCGTGTGGTGCTGCGTCCCGCCGTGCTGTTACGCGCTGACGACCTTGGCGTCGGGGTTTGACCCGGCGGGCCGCGTGCGACCGGTCGGGGCCGTGTGGCTCGTCATTGCCCTCGCCGGGTTGGCGTGGGGATTGGACGTGCCGCGCCGGTGGGAAGTGACCCCGTTGCAAATCGGGCTGGGGCCGGACCGCGAAGAAGTTGTCAAGGTTCTGCGTGAATCCTCGACGCCGGAGGGCCGCATTCTCTGGGAAGACCGGGCCGAGGGCGCGCGGCTTTACGGCTGGACCGCCTTGTTGCCAGAATTGACGCAGCGGCCATTCTTGGGCGGGTTGACGCCGGACCAATGCGTGGACCACTTGTACGTCCGACTCGCCGACGGCAAGCTGATGAACCGCCCGGTGGGCGAGTGGGCGGACGAGGAGTTGTCGCGGGTGTTTCAGCGGTACAACGTGACGCGGGTGGTGGCGTGGACGGCCGAGAGCCGGGCCAGATTCGGGAAGCTGGCCGGCACGCGGCCGGTCGCCGCGTTGAAGGACGGCGGGGCCGTGTTTGCCGTGGACCGCCGGCCGGGGTACTTCCTGAAAGGGACAGGCACGGTCACGCAAATGGACTGGAAGCGCGTGGCCCTCGCGGACGTGAAGCCGGACGCGGACGGCGTCGTCGTGTTGAGTTTGCACCACCACCACCAGTGGCGTGTGACCCCCGGCTACGTCGCCGTCGAGCGAGACGTGGACGTGAACGACCCGGTCCCGATGCTGCGCTTACGGGTTCCCGGCCCCGTGGCCCGCGTCACGCTCACGTGGCAGGGGCAGTAGGCGAAAGCGAGTCGCCTCATCGCGGGCGCGGTCCCCGAAAACGGCGAAGGGATGACAACTACCGGCGGGGAAAGAAATAGTTGACCGCCAGCACAATCAATCCCCCGATGATCGCGCCCACCAAACTCGGCGCGAGCGACCACGCCCGCCGGCCCAATTCCTCCCGCCACTTCTTGACCTCTTCCGACTCCCGGCGCAGGAGGCCCAGTTCCTTTTCCGTCTCGCGTTGAAGGTCGGCCAGCCGGCCTTCCGTCTCCCGGAGCAATTTGTACGCGGTGGAGACCTCTTTCAAGGCGTTCTCCAGCCGCTCCGTCAACGCGGCGTCCGCCACCGCCAATTTCTCCGCCTTGTCCCGCAACTTGTCCACGTCGTCCGAGAGCGACATCTCACGCCCCCCCGCCGGTCGCGAGAACCTCCTTCAACAGCCGGTGATGCCACGACTGGAGCACTTCGCCCCAGAGTTGCAGCAGCCGGAATCGCAGGTGCGTCGGCTGCCTTAACTCGTCCGGGGTGAACGCCGCCTCCGCCGACCCCTTCCAGTCGGAGACGCGGAGCGTGCAGAGGGTGCGGCCTTGGTCGTCCCGCGTCTGACCCCATTCGGCCGTGGCCGACGCCGAGGACGCCCCCACGGCGTCTTCCAAGCGCGCGGACGCCTCCCGCAGGAGGGCGTAGTATTCCCCCTGTTTCGCCGTTTCGGAATAGCGCACGTCCTTCATGGGCAATCCAACTTCTGGTTTGAGGCCACGCGACTTGCTGATGAATTATTGATGATTGTACACGGAATAAAAGGCCCGGCATACGCCAGCCGTCCGGCCCGCCCCCGTCACTCCTCGTCGGTAATGACCTCGCCGCCGTTGCGGGTGATCCACGCCTTGGCCATTTTCGGCGCCCTCTTGTAGAACCGGACGGAGCCGTCGGCCAGGGCGACGTTAAAGCCGTGGAAGAAGTTGCCGAGCTTGGGCAGTTCCTTCTTCGGGTCGAACTCGAAGTCATCCGGCTTGGCCCACGGGACGCTTTCGGCGCCCTCGACCACGAGCCACGTGTTGGACGTGCCGTCCGTGATGCCGGCGATGCCGACCCCCGTCGCCCAGTCGAAAATGGCCCCGTTGCCGACGAAGACGCGGTAGTTCGTGTGGCCGGGCTTGGGATTCTTCAGGCCGGGGATCATGTACGTCTGGACGTTCGTCATGGACAGCTTGATGTTGTGCTCACTGTCCCACGGCTCGTCCAACTTGAACTGCCGGTACAAGTTGTCCTGCTCGATGTACGGCAGGATGGCCACGCGCCAACTCAACAGCGGCTTGCCCTTCTTGTCGCAAATCGCCGCCGGCGGGAAGTTATTGGTCGTGTCGTGATAGCCGTGCATGGCCAAGGCGATCTGTTTCAGATTGTTTGACGACTTCATGCGGTTGGCCGCGACTTGCAGCCGGCCAACGGCCGGGGCCGCCACGCTCGCGGCCAAGGCGCCGGCCCCGAGAATCGTCTTAAACTGCGGCGGCAACGGCTGGCTCAGGGTGAGCGTGTCCCCCCGCCGCTTCACGGGCTTCGCCTTGACGATGTCTTCCGCGTGTTGCAACGCCCCTAAGCCGAGCAGGCTGACGACGGCCTCCGGCAGGTCTTCGATCTTGCCCGGCTTGCCGTCGCCCAAGACTTTTTCCGTCAGCGTCTTGCGGGTGTCGCTGATGAGTTCCAACGCCATCGCCGACGCGGCGTTGACCGCCTTCTCGGCGGCATCTGCGTCCTTGGCGTTGCCGTAGGTCGCGGTCGCGTGCAAGTGGCCGTCGCCGTCCAAGTCCATCGAGAAGCTGAGACTCGTGGCCGCGAGCAGCGGCTTCAGCTCCGACGGGAGTTGTCGGCTAAGTTCGTCGCGGCCCTTCGCGGAAACCGACTCCAGCGAGAGGCCGATGACGACCGCGTCCGGCGATGTATTCGCCTTCTCCAACGTCGCCCGCTGCGGGCCGTCGGCCTTTACTTCCTTGGTGTCGCACATCGCTTGAATGCCTTCCGCCGTCCCGAACACGACGAGCTTCGGGGAGACGAAGCGAACGGCAAAGTACTCTTCCTCATCCGTCACGTAGTCCGCGAACTTCCCCTTCTTCTTCACGACTTTACCCGTGAACTGCTTTAAGACCTTTTCTTGGTCCAGCGGTTCCGTGAGCGAGAGGATGCCGACGACCTTCAAATCCGGCATCCCCTCTTCAAGACTCGCCGCGGGGTGGTAGACCGTCAGCCGGTCCACGGTGGAAAGGACAGGGACGAACCGCTTATCGAAGGCGGCGACCGCGTCCGCCCCGGCCTTGGCGAAGATCATGCGCGCGTCCTTAAGGGCGTCGCTCTTCCACAGGTCGGCAATTTTGATGTGCCCGACGACGAGCGCGTCGGCCGGCACGAGGGCCAAGTCCGGGGCCAGCGGTTTGTTCTCTTGAGCGGCCGCCGGGAAAGTGGCCGCCAGACTGAGCAGGATGAGGAAGCGGGACATGGGGTCTCCAAAACGAAGCAACGGGCGCCATGCCCACGACGTTGCGATTGTCGTTATACACATCTCACAAACCGCCGCACGGTTCCCAACCGCCGTCAGGCGGTCATGTTGGAGTTCCGCTTTTAAGCGGTCT
>JAYUGD010000652.1:0-1514 GCA_043767785.1 Zavarzinella sp.
ACACGCCGCCCAGGAACGACTCGTCGTAGGCGAGGAACGACGCGACTTCGGTGAGCGTGCGGCCGTCGAACACCTTGACGACGGGAGCCATTCCGGGGCCGGCGCTCACGACGATGTCCTGGATGCCGTCGCCGGTCACGTCGCCCACCGCGACCCGGGCCCCGGCGGTGTTGTCCCCGCCGAACGGGGTCAGGATGCCCAACAGCGCGTTGGTCTTGCCGTCGTAGACGTTGACCGTGGTCCGCTCACCGGCCGCGGAGGCGACCGCGAATCGTTCCCGGGTCGTGCCGAGGAGCGGGACGCCGATGTGGGATTCGAGCGCGATCGTCGAGATCGTCGCGTCGGCGATGGGGTAACTCGGCGACATGCCGGCGAGGTGCGGGAGCGACGCCACGTCTTCGACGCCGACCGACGGCACCTCGCGGGCTTCGAGGCACTCGACGCTCAGGAACGATTTGGGCGAGCGGGACGCGGTGGGGCAGAATTGAGTCACCATGAGACACCTCCGAAGGAGCAATCCGTGCCGCGGGTGCTGGTGAGGCAGCCGTTTCGGGGCGAGGGCGATATTGTTCTCGACCGACACCAGGCGAACGAGTTCGGCCCGTTCTCTTGCGCGGAAATCGACAACCTCGTCTCGTTTTTCTGCCCGGAGTCGCTACGTTAACAGAATTGACTTGACAACCTCGCCCGGCCGCTAAGCTGGGCCAACTGTTCCGGAGAGCGAAGATGGGCAACCCCGCCGGCGAACTCAAAAAGAAGCGCGAGAAACGCCACAAGAAGCACATGATCCAACTCGACGCGAAGTACGCCGCGCTCGAAGCCGCCGCGGCCGCACCTGCCGCCGCCGCGAAGCCCGTCGCCGCTGCCAAGAAGTGACCGCCTGACGCCGACCGCACCGGTCGGCGTCGTCCGTTACAGGAAGTTCGGTTGGGCGTCGAGGTCGGCGTCGGCGAACTCGCCGCGGGTGTACTTCTCGACGGCGAGCGCGGCCATCGCCGCGTTGTCGGTACACAGATTCAGCGGCGGGATGATCAGTTCCGCCCCTTCTTTCTCGCACATCGCCGTCAACGCCGCCCGCAAACTTTGGTTCGCCGACACCCCTCCTCCGACGGCCAGCCGGGGCAACTTCGTCTGCCGCAGCGCCTGCTTGCACTTCAACGTCAAGGCATCGACGACGGCCGCTTGAAAGCTCGCCGCCAGGTCGGCGCGCTTTCGGCCGGCCGGTGGCGGACTCGCTTTGGTGATGTTCTGGCCGTGGCAGGCGTAGAGTACCGCCGTCTTCAAGCCGCTGAAGCTGAATTCGAGCCGCGCGTCGTCCGAGAAGGCCCGCGGGAAGGCGAACGCCTTCGGGTTGCCCAGCTTGGCCTCGCGCTCGACGTTCGGGCCGCCGGGGAAGCCGAGGCCGAGGATCGCGGACACCTTGTCGAACGCCTCGCCGGCCGCGTCGTCCCGCGTCCCGCCCAGCAGTTCCAGCGACAGCGGGTCGGCGCAGCGGAACAGGGCCGTGTTGCCGC
>JAYUGD010000653.1:0-4533 GCA_043767785.1 Zavarzinella sp.
TTTTCAAGGCGTTCGGGAGCTTTCAGATAGGTGTCGCACACCTCCCGGACCTGGCGTTGAAACGCGGGCGTGTCCTTGTCCTTCGCGTTAAGCCAGTAACGACTGCGAGGGGGTTGACGGACGGCGGTCTTTTAAAAAACGCCCGACATGTCGGGCGGAAATCGAGGGGACGATCCCCCGTTTGACGACCTCGTCGGCCAGTTCGGGATGGGTCCAGTGCGAGATGGGTCGTCCCGATTTTTCCGGGGGCTCGCAGGCCACCGCGATGATCAGCGCCACCTGGTCGGGTTCGATGCGGCATCGGCGTCCCGCCCGCGGGGCGTCCCCCAGGACCGTTTCGATCGTCCGGCGAAGCTCGCCGGGCCGGCCGCCGCATTCGGCCGCGTACAGATGCGGGTTCTCCCGGATGCGGGCCAACGCCGCAGCCAACTCGGCCCGGAAATCTTCCCCCAAGCCGGCCCGGAGGTTCTCGTACCTGGCGGCGGCGGCGCGGGATTCGTCGGCCGCCTCCGGGTGGAAATTGATGGGCGTCACGGCCGCGGGTCCAACAATGTCCGCAGAACTTCCTCGGCGGCGATGCCCGTCACCTTCCCTGCTTTGACATCGGTCATCCGCCGTTCACCGACCGCAAGCCACTCGGCGCGGACATCGGCCTCTTCCCCGTCATCGAGGGACCGGATTAGGAATTGTGCCAATTCGGCCCGGTCTTCCACGGGCAAGGCGGCCGTGGCGGCTTTGAAGTCTTGAAGGGCGGCGCTGATGCGGCGTCTCCGGGTTCTGGTGTCCTGTGAGCATCATACCGTCTTGCACGAAAGGAACAAAACAGCGGCTTACGCCAATGTGCTTTTCGCCAACACCGCCCGGAAGTCGTCGTGGATGCGGCGGCGCACCAGATACTCGTCCTCGTCCAGCCAGCGGCGGGCGGCGCCGGTGTCGGCGAGGTTGTCGTGGATCAGGGAGCGCACGATCTCTTCCACGATGTCCAAGTGCAGGCGGGAGAAGTGTGAGGCCGTCGTGAAGCTGTTGGGCAACTTCTCCAGGTGCTGGAACAGTTCCTCGATGCGGCGCAGGGCGTCGTGGATGGGGCCGTGGGCGGCGGCGGCGATGTAGGCCTGGGCCACCTTGGTCACTTGGCGCGGGCCGAGCGGGCGCTTCTCCTTCGGCTCCTTGGCGTTGGCGAACAGCGTCTGGCGGGCCTCGTCCAGGATCGGCTTGGCCTGCTCGAACGCCCCGAAGAACTGCCAGCCCTCGGCGAGGTTGAGGAGGGCCGTCAGCAGGTCCGGCCACGCGGCGGCGGCCGTGCGGCGGACGACCTCGACGGGCTTGCCGCCGAGCAGGGCGTCGGCGACGTGCTTCAGGAAGCGGTCGATCTCGTCGCGCAGGCCGAGCTTGCGCAGGCTGCGGATGCCCTCCCCGGCGATCTGGTTTATCACTTGGTATTGAACTTGCGGAATCTTCTGTCTCGTGACGAGGTCGAGGAAGCGATCAAAAAGGTATTGCACGTGTTCAGTGCGGTGAAAATGGCCGGCGATTTGGATGGCCCGCAGTAAAAATTTCCCTTGGTCTTCTGCGAGGCCGGCGTTGCCCTCTTTGCGCAGGCTTTCCTCATACACTTGCGGTATTTTGGCTAAGAGTTCCGTCGCTGTCATCTCCCCAGCGCACGCGGCGTACGGCAGTGCCCCTGCATACATGGCGAGGGCACTTTCCGGCTTCGCTGATTTCACGGCGGCGCGCACCGCATCACCGAGGCGGGTGCGATCCTTAATCACGTCCAGGTCGGCGAT
The DNA here is from genome assembly GCA_043767785.1 of Zavarzinella sp. Taxonomy (GTDB): domain Bacteria; phylum Planctomycetota; class Planctomycetia; order Gemmatales; family Gemmataceae; genus Zavarzinella. Next base: position 1,785 of record JAYUGD010000653.1, read on the forward strand.
GGCCTTGAGTGGGCCTTTCATCTTTACGTCCCAAATTTCATACGCTCGGGGGTCGAGGGACGGTTCGACCAACCAATATTCTTCCCGCATGCGGTCAACCACATATTTGTTGCTCGCGTTGTTCTGTCTTCCGGGAGTTTCCTGTCTGTCTTTGTCAAAGGTCATCAGCCGGTGCATAAGGGCGTCAGAAAGCGCCCCGGCGTGCGCTTCTCCCTTGATGACGTTGTCGATGCGCCAGGAAAAGATGTCACAGAGGAGTTCGTGGACCGGGTCAGGGCCGAAGACTCCTTGGTTTTGTTGGGCTTTCAGAGTTTTCAACTGAGTCCGGGCGGTGTTCATCAACTCGCGGGCGGTCGTGGTCTCCCCGAGCTTGGCGAAGCCGAAGGCGAACATCAGTTCCACGTAGGGGCGGTTCACCTTCACGTCGTCGTGGTGGTGCCACTTCTCGACCAAATGGAACAGGTGCATGGCCCGCTCGCGCAGGCCGCGCATGCGCTCGCCGGAGTGTTCGCCGCCGACGCGCAGGAAGGCGGGCAAGTCCCGCTCCTTGTTCAGCCCCTCGGTGAAGAGGCGGTGCAGCAGGCGGTCCCGCACGCGCGCGAGGGCCAGCAAGTCGGCCGCCCCGCCCGCCGCTTGGGCGAGGGCGTGCCACGCCAGCCAGACCGTCCGCGCCGCCAGCACGCCCTCGTTCTTTTCGAGGAACGCGCGGACCGCCGGCATCCGCTCCACGAACGCCGGCGGCAGCGGGTCCAGCCCGCAGGCGTGGATCGCCCGCACGGCCAGTTCCCGCACTTGCTGCGTGCTGGGGGCGGAGGCGGTCAGGGCCGCGTCGAACTCGGCGGCCGTCGGCGTCGCGTGGGCGTGTCTGTCTTCCGTGCGCAGCCAGTCCCACGCGGTCGCCGTCGGCTCTTCTTCCGTATCCCACAGGGCGTTGGCCCAGCACACGGCCGCCTCGGTCAGGTCGCCCAAACGGCCATTCAAGCGGCCCAGTTCCGGCCAGAGGGCCACGCGCTCGGGGGCGTCCAATGGACCGGGGATGGCCAAGAAGTCCCGCTCCCGCTGTTCCCGCGTTGCCCGCAAGTGGTCGGCCGCCGCGGGGAGTTCGGCCGGGCGTTCCAAACTGCTTCGGAACGGAGTCGGGGCCGTGACGGCGACCGGGTTGTCCGGCGTGTCGTCGATTCCCGAGGCATCCTTGTTCGCGTCCTTGCGCCCCTTGACCTTCTTCGCCGGCGGCGGGTCTTTCGGCGGCTCCGCGTAATCTTCCCGGCACAAGAACGACTCGAAGTCGAAGCGCGTGGCCCGCACCCACGTTTCGAGGGCCTCGCGGTCGTGGTCGATCACGTAATCGACCCAGTCTTCCAGCGGCCGGAACGCGGTGTCCGGCAGCGTCTCCGGCGTGAAGTCTCCCCCGGCCGTCGGCATCAACCAAACGACGTGCGCCGGGTCTTCGGCCAACAGCCGGCGCACGGCCTCGCGCCGCAAGGTCGGCATCAGTCGCTTGCCCACGGGGAGGAAGAGATTCGGCAACTTCCAATACGCCTTGAAGCCGAGCGCGTTGTCCAGCGCCAACACCGGCGGCTGGAGTTTGGACGGCCGCGTCTTCAGCACAATCGTCGGCGGGCCGGCGTCGTTCTGGGCGATGGCGAAGGCCAGCCGCTGCATCAGCCGGTCGTCGGCCGTCCGCACCAAGACGTCCAACTGGTTGACGGCATCCTCGGTGACGACCCAGAACTCCGGCCCGTCCGCCGCGTTGCCGAGGACGAGCCGCAGCGGGACGACCAGCTTCCCCTTCAACGTGGACTCCTGCCACTCGACGGGGGCGTCCGGCAGTTCCACGTCGAGGGCGTCGTAAATGTCGGCGAACGGGGCGTCGTCGATGGCCGTCCAGTCCCGCCCGGCCCGGATCAGCATCTGCTGCCCGGCCGGCGCCTTCATCAGGCCGACCAGCGGGTGCGTGTAGCCGTACTGGACCCACAGGCCCGGCGCGCCCTCGGCATACGCGGCCACCGTAGACGCGCCGACGCGGTCGATGGCCCGCAACAGCGTGTAGTACGGCGGCCCCAAGACTTTCAGCAGGATTCGCGGCGGCTGCCCGTCGGCCCCAGCCATCGTGCGGTAACTCTGGCGGTCGTTGCCGAGCCGCAACATCTCGTTGACGAGTTCGGGGAACTCCTCCGCGGACATCTCGAAGAGAATCGGCGTATTGGCCGTGAGTTCCGGTGCCTGCGTCGCCTTGACGGCCGGCAAGAGTTGCGGCCAGTTGAGAAAAGTCGCCGGCTTGCCCGGCAGATGTTCCTTGACCGCGACGACGCCGAGCTTCTTGAGGTTGGCCACAACCGTTTTGGAAGGCGTCCCGTGGACCGACCGAACAGAAATCCGCTGGCCGTCGAAGACCGCCTCGGCCGGGCCGCCAGCGATGTCGGCCGGAATCTGCCCGCCGCCGAGGGCGAGCCGCAGGGTGTCGTAAGTCGGGAACAGGAAGATCATCGTGGTGTCGCGGGGCCTCGAAATCCGTTCCGGTGAGGCGTATTCGGAGGCCGAAAACGGCTTACGCCCGCCCCCTTCAGGTTAGCGGATCGGGGCGGTGACTCCAAGCGGCGAAGCGGCTCCCACTTGGATGACGCGGCGGCGGGATGGGGTTCGGAAAGGGAATGCCGAATTCAAAACCCGGGGTTCGCAAAGCCTCACCCGCGGGCTACAGTCCGTCGCCCCATCCGGGGCTGAAAACCAAAGACCGGGTATTAGCCCC
>JAYUGD010000654.1:0-4533 GCA_043767785.1 Zavarzinella sp.
CATCGGTTCCGCGCGTTGTCTTTTCGCAGGGCTCGACGGTGAATTCGCCCTGGCCATCGGACTCCCACTTCACGCCGTCGGCCACGGACCCGGACGGCCGCGAAGTCACGGTGACCTTATCGGCGACCATGAACGCCGAGTAGAAGCCGACGCCGAACTGGCCGATCAGGTCCGGCCGGGTCTTCACGTCCTGCTGCTTGAGGCTGTCGAGGAAGGCCTTGGTGCCGGACTTGGCGATGGTGCCCAAGTGTTCGACGACGGACTCGCGGGACATGCCGATGCCGTTGTCCGAGACGGTCAGCGTCTTGGCCGCCGCGTCCGGGATTAGGCGAATCTTCCAGTCCTTGTCCCCTTCTAACTGGTCGTCGTTGGCGAGGGAGTCGAACTTCACCTTGTTGATCGCGTCCGATGCATTGCTGACCAACTCCCGCAGGAAAATTTCGCGGTTCGAGTACAGCGAGTGCGTAATCAAGTGAAGGAGCTGCTTCAGCTCGGTCTTAAACTCCATCGTTTCGGTCGCCACGGCGAAAACCTCCTTTGAGATGTCGGGTCCAATCCCCTATTTTTAGTCTCACAGCCCGCCCGGCAAAGGGGGGCGGGATTATCATTCCATATGCACACGCTCGAAACCCTCCCCTTCGACAATACCTACGCCGCCCTCCCGGACGCCTTCCGGCAGCGCGTCGAGCCGACGGCCGTGCCGGCCCCGTACCTGATTGCGTTCAACCCGGACGCGGCCAAGCTGATCGACCTCGACCCGGCCGAGGCCACGCGGCCCGAGTTCGCGGAATACTTTGCCGGCAACAAGATACTGCCCGGGTCGCAACCCGTGGCCATGAAGTACGCCGGCCACCAGTTCGGCCAATACGTGCCGCAACTCGGTGACGGCCGGGCCATTCTGCTCGGCGAAGTGCGTAACCCCCACGGTGAAAAATGGGACTTGCATCTCAAGGGAGGCGGTCAGACGGCCTTCTCACGCATGGGGGACGGCCGGGCCGTGCTGCGGTCCAGCATCCGCGAGTACCTGTGCGGCGAGGCGATGCACGCCCTCGGCATTCCAACGACGCGCGCCTTGTGCCTCGTCGGCACGGACCTGGACGTGTACCGCGAACACGCCGAGACCGGGGCCTTGGTCACGCGCATGGCCCCCACGCACGTCCGCTTCGGCTCGTTCGAGGTCTTCGCCCACCGCAAGCAGTTGGACCAAGTGAAGGCGCTCGCCGACTACGTGATCGACCTGTACTTCCCGCACGTCAAAGACGCGGAGAAGCCCTATGCCGCGTTTTACGGGGACGTGGTCGCCCGCACGGCCGAATTGATGGCCCACTGGCAGGCCGTCGGCTTCGCCCACGGGGTCATGAACACGGACAACATGTCCATCCTCGGCCTGACGCTCGACTACGGCCCGTTCGGGTTCGTGGAGGAGTTTGACCCCGGCTTCATCTGCAACCACTCGGACGAGACCGGCCGCTACGCCTTCGACCAGCAGCCCCGCATCGGCTATTGGAACCTCGCCTGCCTCGGCCACGCCCTCCTGAGCCTGATGGAGCAAGAAGATGCCCAAGCGGCCATCGAGACCTACCCGGAGAAGTTTAACGCCAAGATGCACGCCCTCATGACGGCAAAGTTGGGCCTGCGACAGCCCCGCGACGGTGACGCCAAACTCTGGCAAGACCTGATCGACCTGCTGGCCGAGGCCAAGACGGACTACACGAACTTCTTCCGCGACTTGGGGACGTTCGAGTCCGCGGCCGGGGCGGGCAACACGTCGATCCGCGAGCGGTTGGCCAAGGCCCCGCAGGCCGACGAATGGCTGAAACGGTACGCGGAGCGGTTAGGGCAAGAAGAGAGTTCCGACGCCGACCGCCGGGTGCGGATGAACCAAGTAAACCCGCGCTATGTGTTGCGGAACTACTTGGCCCAAGCCGCCATCGAGAAGGCCGAGCGGAAAGACTTCCGCGAGATCGACCGGCTGCTTTTCGTGCTGAAACGGCCCTTTGACGAGCGGCCGGAAATGTCCCACTACGCGGAGCCGGCCCCGGCGTGGGCGAAGACGCTGCATGTGAGTTGTTCGTCGTAAATTCCAAAGCCCACGGCCGGCCGGCCGTGGGCGTTCATCAAATCACTTCTTTTCCACGATCCAAATGTTCCGGTACTGCAACGGGTTCCCGTGCCCCTGAAGCTGAATCGGGCCGGGGGTGCCTTCGGCTTCGCTGCGGGCGCCGCCGGTCTTGCCGTTGATCTCGATGTTGTCGTGGACGACGACGCCGTTGTGCTTGAGCGTCAGGCGGGCCTTCTTGGTCACTTTGCCGTCTTCGTTGACGGCGTTGGTGAAGTCGGCGTCGTAGGTCTGCCACGTCAGCGGCGGCAGGCACATGTTCACGCTGGGCGCCTTCTTCGTGTAGACGCCGCCGCACTCGTTGTCCTTGCCGTCGAGGCCGAACGAGTCGAGGACTTGCACTTCGTACATCAGCACCGGGTAGAAGCCTCTGTTGCCGCGGCCCTGGCCGCGGGCATCCGGGCGGTACGGCAGCATGAACTCCAAGTGACAGGTATAGTTGCTGAACTTCTGCTGGGTGTTGAGGTCCTTGCCGTCGGTGTTCAGGAACTTGGTCTTCTCGTCCACGCGGCCGCCGGTCCACATTTTGGTGTCCGTGCCGTCGAATAGGACGATGGCCCCTTCCGGGGGCTTGGCGCCGAGGGTCGGGCTTTGGCGGGCGGCCTTTTTCAGTTCCATTTTTTTGCCGTCCGGGCCGGTCAATGTCATTACTTGTCCGTCTGCTTTGCCCTCATAGGACATCTGCCCGACGGGCGGGTACGTGGAAGTCGCGGAGAACTCGTGGGGCTTGGCCGCGAGATACCGCCGCTTCCCTTCAACTGGGGAGAGCATGAGGGTCTTGGCTTCCAAGCCGTCGAGGACGCCGTTCATCAGGCTCTTGTTCTTGCCGTCCCACCCCGCGCCGGGCAGCCCGCCCGGATACAGCACGGCTTGAAAAACGCCGCCCTGCCCGAGGGCAATCACTTGCACGCCGACATCCTTTCCGACGTATTCCCCTTGGATTTTGAAATCGACCGGCAACGTCGGGTCGTTCGGGTCGGTGGTCACTTCCTTGGGCTTCGGCTCGTCCGCATAAGTGAAGCCGGCAACGGCCAGCAAGAGAAGGGCGGCCAATCGGGTCGTCGTCATCGGGACACCTCGCGCGTGGCGGGAGAGGAAAGGAGGGTGGCCGAAGTCGATTCGGCGTGGGGGTTGATCTTATCCGGCGGCGGGCGGGGACGGGAGAAAAAAATCGGCCGGCTCCCCGGCGACAAAGGGGGGAGCCGGCCGATTTCGGGCGTCACGTCACGGTCAGGTGGGCCATGCGGACGGAACGCCTTAGCGGGCGTTCGGGCACTTGCCGTTCGGGCAGTTGCCGGCGGGCTGGTAATAGGTCGCGGTCGGGTAAACGACTTGGCGGGCGTTCGGGCAGTTGCCGTTCGGGCAGCCGGCCGGGGCGACCGTGTACGTCACCGGGGCGACCGGGGCCGTCATCACTTCCGTGCCGCGGACGACCGTTTCCGTGGAGGAAACCTTGGCGTCCGCTTTCGCGTAGACTTCCAACTTGTCCTTGAGTTCGGCCTTGCTCAATTCGCCCGTGAGGTTGAAGGCTTGCTTCTTCCCCGTGGCGTCGCTGATGACCAAGCCCTTGCCGGCGACTTCAAAAGTCTTCGCCAAGTTGTACCCGTCCACCGTGGTCGTATCGGCGTACACGCAAATGTACTTCGAGGCGAGCATCTGGTTGATCGCGGTATCAAACGAACCTTCCTTCACCACTTTGTCCCAAGCTCCCGCCCCCTTGCCGAAGAACACGGCCATCGGCTTGTGGGCCGAGATCACCGTTTCCCGGGCCGACATGTAGCCACTGGCCCATGTCGGGGTTGTTTGGACGTTCGACGAAGCAACGGCCGAGAGAAGGGCAACGAGTCCAATCATGGTGTGCATCTAACAGTTCCTCGAGTTATGAAAGTCGCGCATCGTGTCGCCTAGCTCACCATCGCCGCGGGTCGAGGGATGGCGAGCTTCGCACCTTTCTAACGATCCGCGAACGAGGGAGCAAGCAAAATGATGGACACTGTCGGCTGAAAGCAGACAAAGTCCCACTCGCGCAATTATTTGAACGACGTTGTAAATAGACATAATCTGACTGAACATTAAGACATGTTTGCCAGTTTGTAAATTCCTAAGAGTGGGAACTGGAACTTGAAAATCCCCCAGATTGAGATCATGACATGGGCCATCTGATGTCACGCATGAATTTTAATCGTCTGCTCGTAAGTCATCTTTAGGCTAGGCAAAGTCAGACTGACCCTAGTTTGAATAGGCGAAAACCACCCTTAAATTATTCCTGAAAAGTTACTTATAGCGATCCAAGTTGGCGATTTTTTGGCCCGTTACCTAGGCCGTGTTGACTTAACCTGCGAGGAATGGTAAATGTCCCCGGCGAATTGGGCAAGGAATTTTGCGGGTCAACGCGCATGGAACGCCACGAATTG
>JAYUGD010000655.1:0-1508 GCA_043767785.1 Zavarzinella sp.
ACGCCGACGGTGACCGTGCGGCCGTACTTGACCGCGGCATCGACGACCAGGATGGCCTCGCCGATGGTCTTGGTCATCGGCTTTTCCATGTACACGTCCTTGCCGCGCTCCATCGCGTCGATGGCCATGCGCGCGTGCCAGTGGTCGGGCGTGGCGATGCACACCACGTCCACGTCCTTGTTGTCGAGGATGTGGCGGTAATCTTTCGAGATGCGGCCCTTGCCCGCGTCCAGCGGGATGCCGCACGTCTTGGCGCTCGGGTACAGCCCGCGGCCGGTGCGGTTCTTCTTGTCGTTGGTCCGCTTGCCGAGGGTCTCGTCGCCGTCCCACACGTCGCACACGGCGTACGGATCGACGGGCTGGCCCTCGTCGCGCAGGTCCACGAGCACGTCGATGTGCTGCTGGCACCGGCCGCCGGTGCCGAGGAAGCCGATCTTCAGCTTCTCGTTGGCGGCCTTGATGCGGGCGTAGCTGGCGGCGGGGAGCGACATCGCGGCCCCGGCCGCGGCGGTGCCGGCGATGAACGCCCGGCGGTTCACAGGCTTCTTCGACATGGGAGGGTTCTCCAGGGAGGGATGCGCCCAGGGACGGCCGTCCCCGGGCTTACGCGAGGGTCACTTCTTCTTCTGTTCGAGCAGCCACGTGTACAGCTCGTCGGTGCCGTAGGCCATGTCCCACGAGTTGTGGCCGACCTTCGGGTACTCGGTGTACTTCGGGCTGCCGCCGGCCTTCTTGACGGCGTCGATCATCTCGCGCGAGCCTTCGACCTTGACGGCCGCGTCCGCGTCGCCGTGGAAGCACCAGCAGGGAAGGTCTTTGATCTTCTCGGCGGTCTTCGTGTCGCCGCGCCCGCAGACGGGGACGATGGCGGCGAACCGGTCCGGGTGGGCCATCGCGATGCTCCAGGTGCCCATGCCGCCCATCGACAGGCCGCTGAGGTACTGCCGCTTCGCGTCGGTCTTGTACTCCTTCTGCACGTCGTCGAGCATCGCCAGCGCGCGCTTCGCGTTCTTGGTGTCCGCGGCCCAACCGAAGTTCTCGGCCTGCGGGATCACCACGATGAACGGGAAGTCCTTCTCGCGCTTCTTGATCGCCGGCCCGATGCCGACTTCGACCGGCATCTTCGCGTCCTTCTTTGTGCTTTTCGTTTCGCCCGCGCCGTGCAGGAACAGGATCGTGGGGTACTCTTTCGTGCCGTCGTAGTCCTTCGGGACGAACACGACGTAGGGCGAGGTGGTGCCGTCGGCATTCTTGAACGTCTTGTCCACGAAGCCGGTCTTCGGCTTCTCGTCGGCGGACCGGACCGGCTGCGACGCGAAGGTCGCGCACAGCATGAACGCGGAGAGGAGGCAGACGCGCATGGGAGAGGCTCCGGGAGGGGCGGTGACGTAAAGCGTATCAAACCGCGAACGCGAGTGCCACAGTCCGACGTGCGGAAATGCGGCGCGGCTCATACCAAGTCGGGTTGAGGCGCAACCGTTGGTCTTCGCCCTCTCCCCTTGCGGGAG
>JAYUGD010000656.1:0-1507 GCA_043767785.1 Zavarzinella sp.
AAGAACCTGCTGGAATACGACGAGGTGATGGACTTCCAGCGGAAGCGCATCTACGGCAAGCGGCAGGAAGTCCTCAACGACGCCAACTGCAAGGCCGAAATCCTGCGCATGATCGACGAGCAGGTGAACTTGGCCGTGGACAAATTCTTGGCCGAGAGTTACGGGGCCGAGAGCTTCCGCGTGTTCGCCGGCACCCGCCTCGGGCTGGAGTTCGACGAGGGCGAGTTCCGCAAGATGGCGTACGAGGAGGCCGAGTCCTTCGCCCACGAGCGGGCGACCAACAACATCTCCACCGTGCTGCAAGAAGGGCTGGACGAGAACCTCAGCGAGGCGGAAGACCCGAAGGACTGGAAGTGGCAGGAAATGACCCGGCTGGTCAACACCCGCTTCGGGCTGAAGTACAAGGAAAGCGACCTGAAGCGCGCCGGCCGCGACGACGTATCTAACTTAGTCCTCGCCGACGCCACGCGGGCGCTGCACGCCGTGGACCTGTCCGAGGGGCGCAAGTTCCTCGACCGCTCGTGGGGCGTGTCCTCGCTGTGCGACTGGGCCAACAACAAGTTCCGACTGGCCCTGACCCCGGCGGACTTTGAGGGCAAGGCGGACGCCGACGCCAAGGCCCTGATCCGCGGCAAGATCGACGCGCTGTACCGCGAGAAGGAAGTCACCTTCCCCGTGCAAGTGGCGATGTCCTCCTTCATGGCCGAAAAGCAGGTCGGCCCCGGCCAGCAGAAGTACGACCGCGAAGGACTGTACAACTGGGCCAGGACGCGATTCACGCGGCAGACGGAAAAGGTGGCCGAGGAGACCTTCCGCACCGAGTCGCGGACCGGCCTGTACGAGATCATCCGCAAGGCCAGTGAAGAGGCGTTCCCGGCGACCCCGCAGGCGGCCATCGACGCCCAGATGAACGAGGCGCTGTCCGGGACCGCCAAGGCCGAGCAGGCCGACGCCCATGAATTGGCCGACTGGATGACGGCGACCTATCAAGTCCCCGTCGATGTGGCCAAGTTGACCGGGTCGAGCGTTCCGCAGGTCCGCAACGTCCTGTGGAACGCCTTCGACGACATGTACCGCGGCGAGATGCACCAGATGGAGCGCCGGCTCGTCTTGGACGTGCTTGACAGTTCTTGGAAGAGCCACCTGCTGACGATGGACCACCTCCGCTCGGTCGTGGGCCTGCGCGGCTACGCTCAGGAAGACCCCAAGACGGTGTACAAGAAAGAGGGGATGGCCGAGTTCGGGCAGATGTGGGAACACCTCAGCGACCGCGTGACGGACATGGTCTTCCGCATCGAAGACGAGCCGGAAGAGGAGATCACGAACCTGACGTGGGCCGGCGCGGTGGCCTCGCAGGCCCGCACGGTCAGCACGGCCCAACAAGCCCGCACGGCCCCGGACCCGCTGGCCAACACCAGCACCAACTCCGCCGAGACCAAGGTGAAGGCCGAGCCGATCCGCAAGAGCATGGACAAGGTCGGCCGCAACGACCCCTGCCCGTGCGGCA
>JAYUGD010000657.1:0-1507 GCA_043767785.1 Zavarzinella sp.
CGTGCAGGTGGTTCGGCCCGTTGTTGGTGGCCAGCGTGTACTCTTTGCCGTCGAGGGTAAACTTCCCCTTGGCGATGCGGTTGCCGACGCGGCCGATCAGGGCGCCGAAGTATGGGTGGCCTTCGAGATACTCGGCGAGGTTGTTGCACCCCAGGACGACGTCGCCGAACTTGCCGTCCTTGTCCGGGACGTGCAGTTCGGTGATGATGCCGCCGTAGCTGATGACCTTCATGGTCATGCCGTTGGCGTTCCTCAGCGTGTACTCGTCCACGGCCGTGCCGTCGGGGAGCTTGCCGTAGGCCTTTTTCGTCGTGCCCGCTTTCGGTTCGGCCATCGTCGTCCCCGCCAGCAGCCCGGCGGCCGCGAACAGTGTCATCAGGAATTTCATGGGTGCCAACCCTTCGGAGAGTGAGAGATCAACGCCCGGATGTTATACGACCGTCCGCCAACCTTCCCCCCGGAAAGCGCCGGCCGTAACATGGGGGCATGTTGCGGGAATTGGCCGTCCACCACTTGGCCTTGATCGAAGACGTCCGCGTCGAACTGCGGGACGGCTTCTGCGCGTGGACCGGCGAGACCGGGGCCGGCAAGTCGCTGTTGCTCGGGGCGCTCGGCCTGCTGCTCGGCGAGCGCGGCTCGGCCGACTTGATCCGCGCCGGGGCCGACGACCTGCGGGTGACGGGCGTGTTTGAGTTGCGGCGGCCGGAGTTGAAGAAGGCCGTTGAGACCGTGTTGGAACGCCCGATTCCCGACGGCGAAATCATCGTCTCCCGCCGCCTTCAACGGGAGGGGGGCAGCAAGTGCTACGTCAACGACGAGCCGGTCTCCGTCACGCTGCTCAAGAAGCTCGGCGAAGTGCTGGTCGATGTCCACGGCCAGCGAGAAATCCACTCGCTCCTTGAACCGACGTACCAAGTGCAACTGCTGGACGCCTTCGGCAAACTCGAAAGCCTGCGGCGGGACTACGATTCAAAAGCGGTAATCGTCCGCGAGTTGCGCAAGCGGCGGGCGGACTTGTCGGGCAAGCAGGAGAACCGGCAGCGGGAACTGTCGCTGATCCGCTTCGAGAAAGAAGAGCTGGACACCGCCCAACTCAAGGCCGGCGAACAACCGGCGATTACGGCCGAGCGCGAGCGGCTAATCCACGCCCAAGCGTTGCAAGAGTTCACCGCCGGGACGGCCGAGCAGCTGTACGACGCGGACGGCTCCATCGTCGAACAACTCGGCCGGCTGTTGAAGGAAGCAACGACATGGGCGCCGATTGACCCGGAACTGGCCGAGGTCGCCAAGCGGCTCGACGCCCTCGTGCCCGAAGTGCGGGACATCGCCGAGACGTGCCGGGATTTAAGCGAACGGTTTGAGGCCGACCCCGGCCGGCTGGCCGCCGTGGAAAAGCGTCTGCAAGCGTTGAAGCGGTTGGAGGCGAAGTACCGCAAGGGCATTGACGACTTGATCGCCTACCGCGACGACCTCGACGGCCGTGAAGGGAAGCTGGCGAAAGAAGAAA
>JAYUGD010000658.1:0-4510 GCA_043767785.1 Zavarzinella sp.
GACTCCAACCCCCTTGCTCGCGCGTCGGGCTATCTCTGACCCGCGTCGTTTCGTGGATCGGCCACGCCTGTCACGCCAGTCGGCCGGCCCTGTGGACGAAATTGTGCGTCGACGCCGGACTGCTCCGAATGGCTCGTGGACCGCAGCGCCGACTCATTCAGACACACATAAGAACTATTTTCAAAATTTCATTTTGCTGCGCTGCGCGTGGGCAATACAAATACAAAGAATTAAAAATATAAAAAAATAAAATAGAAAACGGATACTCAGTCCTGGGGGGAAAACGCGACGCGGAAGCCGATGTAGATGTACCGGAAGCCCGGCGCGTAGTAGTTCCGGTTCGCCGACCGGCAGAACTCGGCGACGCCGTCCCAAGAACCACCGCGCAAAACACGAACGTCGTTGTCGTTTGATTGTTTAACTGCTTGCGCTTTTCCATCCTTCGGGGCCGCCGAGTACGGTCCCTTGTAGTCTTCGCACCATTCCCAGACGTTGCCGTGCATGTCGTGCAGGCCGAAGTCGTTGGCCGCGTAGCCCCCCACGGGCGTTGTTTTCCCCAAGGACGGGCCTTCGACCGTTGTGCCGTACGGGTATTTCCCGTTGCTGTTCGCCTGTTTGCCGTTCAATTCCTTGCCGAAGTGGAACGGCGTCGGCGTCCCGCCCCGGCAGGCGTATTCCCACTCGGCTTCGCTCGGCAGCCGGAAGATCACTTTTTGGTCCTTGAATTTCGTGTTCAACTCGGCGATGAACGCCTTCGCCTCGTCCCACGAGACGGTCTCCACGGGGTTCTTCGCCCCCGTGAACTTGGCCGGGTTTTTACCCGTAATCGCTTCGTATTGCTCTTGCGTCACCTCGTACTTGCCCATGGAGTAGTCGTGGCCGAACGTGACGTCGTGTTCGTCCTCGTCGTCGTCTCGCTTCTCTTCCTCTTTCGGGGAACCCATGACAAACTTCTTGCCCTTGGCGGGGATGCGGACCATCACCAGTTTCACGCCGTTGCCGAGGTCGAACGTGCGCGCCTTGTCGTCGGCGGCGGCCACCGGCTTCGGCGCCGGCCGCGGCTCGACCTTCGGCCGCGCACCGCTTCGGCTCACCAGCCACTCCCCCTGATACTCCCGCCGCACTTCCGGCACTTGCGCCTCCGCGTACTCCCGCCGCACGGCGGCGCTCGTCTTCGTCTTCACTTGGTCGAAAATGGCTTCCAAACTCACTTTGTCCTCGCCGGGGTGGTACTCGCCTTGCCACGCCCGCACCAAGTGGTCGTAGAAGAAGCTCCGGTCCTTCTGCGCCTCGAAGTACGACTTCTGCCCCGCCTTGCACGAATACAACGCCACAATCCCCTCCGGCACCTCGTCCGGGTCCAGCAAGTCCAAGTCCACTTGCTCCGCCGCCAGCGTCGCCTTCACCGGGTCGTTCCGGCACGCCCCGACAACCAGCAACTTCCGCTTCGCCTTGCACGTCTTCAGGATCGGGAACAGCCCGCCCTCCCCGTCCATCGGGATCATCGTCGCCTTGTCCCCCACCTTGGCGTCCAGCGGGCAGAAGTAGCTCGTCTTGTCCCCCGTGAAGTGCAGCCCGTGCCCACTCAGGGCGACAATCAGCGTGTCATTGGCCTCCACGGACGCGAGCAACAGCTTCAACTCCTTCAGGATCTTGGCCTTCTCTGGTATGAACCGCAAAGGATTGTCCGTCCCGTCGTGCAGGAACACAATGTTGTCCGCCTCAAACCCGGTCGCCTCCAACGCCTTGCGGTAGTCGTCCACATCCCGGAACGACTTCGGCAACGGGTGCAACTGCGCCTTGTTGTACTTCTCCCCACAGGAGACCAGAAAGGCGTAGTTCGTCCCCGCCTTCCCTTGGGCGAAGGCGAGAGAAGGCAGCAACAGCAAGACGGCAAGAAGGCGGCACATGGGGGTTCCACCGCAATGGAGTTCGGGGCCGAGAGGGGGAACGACGACCGGGACGAGTTCTTCCGTGTGATTGTCGGATATTTCTGGAGGAGATGCCAGCGGAAAAAGACACCCTCACCCCTCCGGCCCCCTCTCCGCGGCGTCCCGTCGCGGCTAAACGGCCGCTGAACCCGCCGTTTGTCTCACCCCGTCGATCCACAAGTCGCACTCCGGCAGGGCGGCCAGGAACTGCTTCCCGTAGCCCTTGCTCAACACGCGAGGGTCGAACAGCGTTACGACGCCGGTGTCGGTCTTGGTGCGGATCAGGCGGCCGAAGCCCTGCTTTAACTTGATGATCGCCTGCGGGATTTGGAAGTCGAAGAACGGCTTGCCCCCCTGCTCTTCGATCTTCTGGATGCGGGCTTCCGTCAGCGGGCGGTCCGGGACGGCGAACGGTAGCTTGGTGATGACCACTTGGGACAGGGCTTCGCCCTTCACGTCCACGCCTTGCCAGAAGCTGTCCACGCCCAACAGCACGGGCCGCTTGGCCGTGCGGAACTCCGCGAGCATTTTCCCCGGCGGCAAGCCGTCCCCCTGCACGAACAGCGTGTAGCCTTCGCGGTGGCACCACGGCCGCAGTTCTTTGGCGGCCCGTTGCAAGAACTGGTAACTGGTGAACAGCACAAAGACCCGACCCTCAGTGCGCTGGATCGTCTCGGGCAGGCGCCGAATGACTTCCTGCTCGTACTGCGGCGTGAGGCTTGACGGGTCCGGCATCTCCCGGCACAGGTGCAGTTGCACTTGCCGGCGGTAGTCGAACGGGCTGCCGAGGTGCAGGGTCTTGGCGTCCGTCATGCCGAGACGATTCTGGTGCAACTCGAAGCCGCGCTTGCCGCCGGAACTCAGCGTGGCGCTAGTGGCGACGACGGTGGGCACTTTGTCGAAGAGTTGTTTTTTCAGAATCTCGCCGACGTTGATCGGCGCGCTGGCCAGCGAGACGCGCGGGTGCGCCCCGCCCTGCTGTTCGATCCAGTACACCTGCTCCGGCAACTTCTGGTTGACCCACGCATCTATCGCCCCCGCGATCCCGGCAAGGCGGGCGGCCGGGGACATCAGTTCCATCTTGTCTTCTTCCGAGGAATACTGACTGCTCAACCGCGTGAGGTGCGTTGTGAGCTTGACCAATTCCTCCCCGACGATGTCCGCGACGATGCCCGGCTGGCGCACGCGGCCGTTGAATCGTGGCTCGGCCCGCTCGGTCCACATGCGGACGTTCTGGAAGAACTGGTCGGCGGCGAAGCGGGCACGGTCCACCTGTTTCATGCTCTCGTTGTCGCCGAGGGCGGTGAGAATGCCCTTGTTCTGCCGTTGGGAGAGCAACTTGTTCAACTGGTACTCCAGCCCACCTTGCGTGATCTGGAGGCCGAGGTGATCGGCGGCCACGTCCTCGATGGTGTGGGCTTCGTCGAAGATCACGGCCTGGTAGTCCGGCAGCATGTTGGCCCCGGACTGCCGCAGGGCCAAGTCGCTGAAGAACAGGGCGTGGTTGACGATCAGGATTTGGGCCGAGTAAATGCCGCGCCGGGCTTTGAAGTAAAAACAGCGGGCGTTGTCCGGGCAGTTCTTGCCGAGGCAGTTGCCGGAATCGCTTTCCACCGCGTCCCACACGGCCGGCGACGGGGCGAAACCCAAGTCGGCCCGGCTGCCATCAACCGTGCGGCGGGACCACTTGCCGACTTCGTTCAACTGCGTGGCGAGACTGACTTCCGGGAACAGGGCCAGCGCCTTTTGCTGCGCGCCGCGCAGACGCCGCAGGCTGAGGTAATTACCCCGGCCCTTGACCAGCGACACCTTGAACGGCTCCGAGAACACCGACTGCAAGAACGGGATGTCCTTGTTGACCAACTGCTCTTGAAGATTGATGGTGTTCGTCGAGACGACGACGCGAAAGTCCTTCTTGCTCGTGACGGCCTGAATCGCCGGCACCAAGTACGCGAACGACTTGCCGACGCCCGTGCCCGCCTCGACCATCAAGTGATGCTCATTGTCGATGGCGTCGGCCACGGCCGTCGCCATGTCCAACTGCTCGGGCCGGCTCTCGAAGTCCGGCCAGAGTTTGGCGACGCTGCCGCGGGGGCCGAGGATGGTCGTCGGGTTCATGATGTGATTATGGGCGCGACGGCGAATGGATGCCACGTCGGAAGTGAGACAACCAGAAACACCGAAAGCCCCGCGACGGCGTCGCGGGGCTTTCATGGATCACCAGAACTTCACACGCCAGTGGTCGTGCGGCGATTGCAGGCGGCCCATGTACCAGTGGCCGTCGTCCCATTCGAGGACGACTTTCCGCCAGCCCAGCGGAACTTTCGGGAACGGGTAGAACGGCCCGATGTACGGGAAGGCGTTGTACGGGTAGGCCGCCGGGTACGCCACGCGGGACATATTGTTGTACGGGGCGTAAGTCGGCCATGCGTTCGGGGGCAACCGCGGGCCGCTCGGGTCGAGCGGGGCGAACGCGGGTTGGCCGTTCAGCGGGATCGGGTCTTGGCTCACTTGGGCCGCGCCGTTGGGCGGGAACGGGTACGGGCCGCCCGGCGGGCCGGCGGGGGGAATGAACCCCG
>JAYUGD010000659.1:0-4508 GCA_043767785.1 Zavarzinella sp.
CCACAACGGCGGACACGTCGCCACGCAACGGCTCATTGAACAACGCAAAGGAGGCCGGTAAGACACCTTGGAAGCCCTGCCCCTCCGGGGTCGAAAACCAGCTCGTAAAGTCTCCGTGCGGTCGCCCCCGCTTTTCCACTGGCATTCCCCCCCGGAATGTCCGAAAATCATGGGGAAGAATTCGCCCGACTCGTCGTTTCCCTTCCCGTGTCCGAAATCCGTCGGCGGGGTGCTCCCATGATTCGCTATTTAGCTGCCCTCCTGTTGCTGCCGCTCGCCGCCGTCGCCCAAGACAAGAAGGGGACGCAGTACGCCTTCCTCGTCGGGTGTTCCGGGTACGCGGAGGCCAAGTTGACGCCGCTGCCATACACGGTGAACGACGTGGAGCAGTTCCGGCAGGCCCTGCTCGAAACGGGGTTCGAGGCCGACCACATCAAGATGCTGCACGACAAGCAAGAGCGGCGGTTCTTGGCGGAGAAGAAGAAAATCCTGACCGAGTTCGCCATCCTGCTCGACGGCCTCAAGCCGGAGGACACGGTCGTCGTCGCCCTGTCCGGCCACGGCGTGCAACTGAAGAAGGAAGGCACGTCGTACTTCTGCCCGTTGGACGCGGACCTGGATGACAAAAGCACGCTCATCCCGCTCGACGGCACGGGCGGCCTGTTCGAGCAACTCAAGGCGTGCCCGGCGAAGCGCAAGCTGCTGATCGTGAACGCCTGCCGGGACGTGCGGGACATCCCCGGCAAGCGGGCGCAGGCGGCCGAGAAGATCGACTTGGACGACTTCGCCGCCGCCGCCGTGCCGGAGGGCATCGCGGCCATCTACTCGTGCAAGGCCGGGCAAAAAAGCTACTTCGACCCGAAGCGCCAGGGGGGCATCTTCTTCGACCACGTTACCCGGGCGTGGCGCGGCGAGTACGCCCCCGGCCGGAAGACCACGGACATCGAGGCCTTCTTCCGCGAAGTGTCCACGCGGACGAAAGCCGACGTGAACAAGACCTACGGCGAGGCCCAAGCGCCGGAAGTGAAGCGAGAGTACAAGGAGGAGTGGCGCGTGCCCGTCAGCGCGTTCGCCGTCGAGTACCGGGAATACGAGGCCGCCGCCCGGTCGCCGGCGGGCCCGGAGAAGTGGCTCCAACAGGCCGCCCCGGCCCGGTTCCGCGAGTGGCGCCGGCTGGCCGAGGGGGGGCACGTCATGGCCATGCAGTTGACCGCCCGGTGCGCGATGACCGGGGCGGGGGCGCCGCAAGACGAGAAGGCCGCCGTCGCGTGGTACCGCAAGGCCGCCGGGCTTGGCCACGGCCCGGCGATGAACAACCTCGGCCACAGTTACTTCACCGGCAAAGGGGTGGAAAAGGATCTCACGCAGGCGGCCGAGTGGTACCGCAAGGCCGCCGACCTCGGCGTCGCCGTGGCGATGTACAACCTCGGGTTTTCCTTGGCCAACGGCATGGGCGTGGAAAAAGACGAGACGGCGGCCTTTGAGTGGTATCGGAAGGCCGCCGACGGCGGGAACAGTCTGGCGCTGTTCAGCCTCGGCCTGTGCTACGCCGCCGGCAAGGGGGTGGCGAAGGACGACAAGCAGGCCGTCGAGTGGTACCGCAAAGCCGCCGGGCTAAAGGTATCGAGCGCCATGCATAATCTCGGGCGTTGCTACGAGCACGGGACGGGGGTGGCGAAGGACGACAAGCAGGCCGTCGAGTGGTACCGGGCGGCGGCCGGCCTCGGGAACCCGATGGCGATGACCAACCTCGGCCTGTGCTACCGGGAAGGCCGGGGCGTGGGGAAGGACGAGCGGGAAGCCATCAAGTACTTCCACACGTCCGCCGACCTCGGGGAGCCGGTGGGGACGCGCCAACTCGGCTATTGTTACGAGGCCGGCTTGGGGGTGGCGAAGGACGCGCAGCAAGCGGCCGACTGGTACCGCAAGGCCGCCAAGCTCGGGGACAAGTACGCCCAAGAAGCCCTGAAGCGGCTGGGCGATTCGCAGTAGGCCGCGGCCGTATTTCGCCGCCGCGCCCGCCCGGTGATTGATGGGGTGTTCTCATGTGCCGCCTTCTTGCCGTCTTCCTGTTCCTGCCGCTCGCCGCCGTCGCCCAAGAGAAGAAGGGGACGCAGTATGCCTTCCTCGTGGGGTGTTCCGGGTATTCGGAAACACAACTCAAGCCGTTGCCGTACACGGTGAACGACATTGATCAATTCCGGCAGGCCCTCTTGGAAACGGGCTTCGAGGCCGACCACATCAAGACGATGCACGACAAGCAGGGCATCCGCTTCCTCCCGGAGAAGAAGAAAATCCTCAAGGAGTTCGGCACGCTCCTCAACGGGTTGAAGCCGGAAGACACCGTGATCGTCGCCCTGTCCGGCCACGGCGTCCACTTCAAGGACGACCCGACGGGGTTCTTCTGCCCGCTGGACGCCGACCTCAAAGACAAGGCCACGCTGATCCCGTTCGAGGGGAAGGACGGCCTGTTCGACCAACTCAAGGCGTGCAAGGCGAAGCGGAAGCTGCTGATCGTCAACGCCTGCCGCAACGACCCGACCTCGAACCGGGCGCTGGCGGCCGAGAAGATCGACCTGGACGACGCGGCGCCGGAGATTGTCCCCGAGGGGGTCGCGGCCATCTACTCGTGCCGGGCGGGGCAAAAGAGTTACTACGACCCGAAGAAGCAGGCCGGCATCTTCTTCGACCACGTCACCCGCGCGTGGCGCGGCGAGTACGCCAAGGGGGAACAGCACTCGACCATCGAGGACTTCTTCCGCGAGGTGTCCACGCGCACCAAGGCCGACGCGGACACGGCGTTCGGCGAGGCGCAAGTACCCGAGGTGAAGCGCGAGTACAAGGAGGAGTGGCGGGTGCCGGTCAGCCGGCTCGCGGCCGAGTTCCGGGCCTTTGAGGCCGCTCTGTTGTCTTCGCCGGGGTCGGCGCCGTGGATCCTGAAAACGGGGCCGGGCCGGTGGCGAGAGTGGAAGCGACTGGCCGAGGCCGGGAACTCGCTGGCGATGCCACTGTACGGCCGGTGCGTGGAACTCGCCGTTGCCGGCCCGAAGGACGAGAAGACAGCGCTGGACTGGTACCGCCGGGCCGCCGACGCGGGCTTGCCGGCCGGCATGTTCCTGTGTGGCTACTGCCACGAGTTCGGCCGCGGCCTGCCCGTGGATTGCCGGCCGGCCGCCGAGTGGTACCGCAAAGCGGCCGAGGCCGGCCACGCGATGGGCATGAGCAAGCTCGGGTACTTCACGGAAGTCGGGCTGGGGACAGCGAAGGACGAGAAGCTGGCCGCCGAGTGGTACCGCAAAGCGGCCGACCTCGGCTCGCCGGCCGCCATGAACAACGTCGGCTACCTCACGCAGACCGGCCGGGGCGTCCCGAAAGACGAGAAGGCGGCGCTGGACTGGTACCGCAAGGCCGCCGCCGGCGGAGACGCCCGTGGAATGACCAACCTCGGGTATTGCCTCCTGAACGGCGTCGGCACGGCCCAAGACGTGACAGCCGCCGCCGACTGGTACCGCAAGGCCGCCGACTTGGGCAACACCTTCGCCATGACGTACATGGGAATTCTCCACGAGACCGGGACCGGGGCCGCGAAAGACGCGAAGGCCGCCGCGGACTGGTACCGCAAGGCCGCGGCCGGCGGGGACGCGGCCGGCATGACGCGCTACGGGGCCGTTCTTCAGTCCGGTTTCGGCGTGACCAAGGACGACAAGGAAGCCGTCACGTGGTACCGCAAGGCCGCCGACTTGGGCAACGCCGCCGGCATGTTCCAACTCGGCTACTGCCTGGAGAAGGGGCTCGGGACCGATAAGGACGAGCCGGCCGCCGTGGCCCAGTACACCAAGGCGGCCGGCCTGGGGTACGCGGACGCGATGGCCAACCTCGGTTATTGCTACTTCCGGGCAGTCGGCGTGGCGAAAGACGAGGCCGCGGCGGCCGCGTGGTACAAGCGGGGGGCCGAGGGCGGCTCGGCGGTGGGCATGCAGAGCTACGGCAACTTGCTCGAATTCGGCGCCGGCGTCCCCAAGGACATGACGGCGGCCGTCGAGTGGTACCGCAAGGCGGCCAACCTCGGCAACGCCATCGCCCAGCAGCGGTTGACCCAACTGGGCCTGAAGTGATGTCCGTCGCCACGCGCGACGCATCTCTGTCGTGGGTTCCGCGAACAATTTTCCAAATCCCAAAGAAGATCCCCCGCCCGTCCTCGTTCTGCCTTCCGTAACCAACATCACACTCCCCACGCGGGAAACGGAAGAGCGATCATGAAAAAGTTCATCACCCTGGCGACGGTTCTGGCCCTGTTCACCGGCTCGGCCTCGGCCACCGAGTACAAGAAGGTCGTGACCTACAAGACGGTCACCGTCTGTGTCGAGAAGCAAGTGCCCTACACCGCCGAAGTCGTGAAGTACGACCACTGCGGCAAGGCGTACAAAGTGTGCGTGACGAAGTACCGGACCGTCGAAGTGGAAGTGGACGTGCAAGTCCCGGTCGTCCAGTACGTCCCCGTGTGCGAC